>NZ_JALPKQ010000054.1:0-31090 GCF_051383655.1 Geodermatophilus sp. CPCC 205761 | reverse complement strand
CCCGTCCTCTGCGGAAACGTCATCTGGACGCTCCCGCACGGACGGGGTCAACGGCTATCAGCTGCCGAACGCCGAGGTCCCGCCCACACCGGGGACGGATTCCGGGCCTCCGGCACCCAGCAGCGGTCGTCGGCATGGGCTCCCACACGGCGACCCAAGCGAACACGAGTACCCCTGGCCACCCCGGCGACGATCCCCCGACTGACGCGGCCGCGCGCGTGTCGACGTTCGTCTCAAGGGTGGCACGAGCCGCCCAGTGGATGTTGACGCGGAAGTCCCTGAGTGCGCCGATCAGGGCGACGAGAGCTCCGGCTCGGTCTCCTCGCCGCTGTCGGTGACGCATCTGCCTTCCGCGCCGTGACGCTGGCCATCCTGCGGCCGATCAGGAGGGTGCCACGACACCAGGATCTCGTCGTCGCCGATGCGGACCAGCACCTGCTCCATGTCGAGATCTACCTGGTGGAACTCGGGACGTTGCAGCGTGATGGGTTTCCTCGTCACCCCACAGCGAGGCCGATGAGTTCGTGGTTCCCGGCCGGTCCACGCTCGTGACACCCGAGGAAGGACACCGCCATGTCGGAGCTTCTCGTCGATTTCATCACCTCCCTCGACGGCTACGCATCGGGCGAGGGATGGCCCGGTTTTTGGGGCCTGGAGGGCCCGGAGTACCTCGCATGGCTCGGCGAACAGCCCGAGGTCACCTACCTGATGGGAGCGAACACCTACCGCCTGATGTCGGGCTTCGCCGCCGGTGATGTCCCGAGTGGCCAGGACGAGTTCAGGCCCGAAGAAGAGGCGTCCGTCGACGAGCTCACGCGCGCGTCCAAGGTGGTGTTCTCCTCCTCACTCGAGGAGCCACTGACGTGGGCCAACTCCACGCTCGTCCGCGGTGACGCCGTCGAGGCGGTCCGCGCCATGAAGTCGAGTGGCTCGGGGCTCCTCAGCACGATCGGCAGCCTCAGCCTGTGCCGGTCCCTGCTACGAGCCGGACTCGTCGACCGCTTCCGGGTCGGGATGTTCCCGGTGATCACCGGGGCCACGGGCGCAGAACGCATCTACGACGGCTATCCGGACGTCGCCCTCGAGATGATCGAGCACCGCACCTTCGACGGCCGCATCCAGATGGTCGAGTACAAGCCCCGCGTGCTCGAGCACCCGCCGCTCGGCGCCCCTGCGTGATGTCGCCCCCGTCCGCCGGTCTGGACGGCCGCCCGAAGTGCAGACCGCGGCCGACCGGCTTGGTCATGAGACAGCCCAGCGTCTGACCATCTGGCTCGGCGATGATGGCGCCTGTCTCGTCCGCGAGCTCGCGTGAAATCGTGGCAGCTGTCTCGCGGAAGGCGCCCGACTCGGAGCGAACAGCGCTGTCAGCGGCCCCTTGCACGTCCGCATCGGTCCTGATCGTGAGCCGGCAGATGCAGCCGCTCCGCGGCACCTGAGCTTCGCTACCTTCTGTCGGCCAGCCGCTTCAGACCCCGCAACTTCCTCAGCCCTGAAGCTTGTCCATAGTGGGCCGCTCTGGGACAGCTGGCTGCGAAGGCGGCCTCGGGGACGCCCACCCAGCCGGATTCGACGCCGGAGGACTCGGCCTCCTCGTGACCCATATGGCACAGGGAAACGTCCGAATTTGTACAGCCGTCCTGCCTCCTGAGCGTGATGCTGGTCGGTGTCAACGAAGGGGCGGGCCACCGCCTGGACGAGATCAGAGGAGCCTTGCGCGTGAGCGATCAGATCACCTGGGAGAAGTGCCCACAGTGCGGTGACTCCGCCGCCGTGGGCTGGGTGAAGGTCCGGGAGATCACCGGACCCACGGTGGTGTGGATGCCGGCGGAGTTCGATTGCCCAGCGGGATGTGACCTCACGCAGGACGAGCGGTTGGCTGCGTTCGATCCCTCGAGCTGGGTGTGAAGCGCGCAGCTCTGCTGGCCTGACCGGTAACGGACCGGAGATGTGGCCTCCTCGCCGCAGCGTCACCGCACGTGGTGCGACTGACCGCGGGCGCTGTGTTCCACCGTCTGACGTCGCCGCGATGTGTCCCCACGTGCGCCGCTCAGAGACAGGTGCCGGATCAGGGGCACCTTCGTGAGGCCAGCTTCACGTGGGCCGACGGGAGCCCGCTCACGGCTTGTTGCGACCGCGCCAGAGGACGACAGCAGCGACGACCATCCAGCCCACGAGGATCGACACGAGTGCCCAGCCGACCCAGCCTGGATCGCCCTCGGGCACGCTGACTACGCCGAGCACACAGGGATCCTGACGGTTCGAGCGGGGCACGGCGAGCGCTCGTGTCCCTGAACGGGCCGCTCAGGGCGACGCCCCACCAGCTCACCATGGGCGTGGCTCAGGACGCTTCGAGACTGGCGATGCGAGCTGCGCGACGCTCGGCACCGTCGAGCGGACTCACCGACGGACGGCGTAGCGAAGCAGGACGTTGTCGGATCCCGCGGGGCGGCGGGCGTCGAGCAAGGTCAGGTCGGTGGGCCGGTCGAAGGTCGGTGTGCCGCCGGCGAGCGCCCGGGGCCCCACCATGAGGTGGATCTCGTCGACCAGCCCGTGGGCGAGCAGCCCGTTCCACATGGTCCGGCTGGCGAAGACCAGGATGTCGCCGGTCCCGCGCTGCTTCTCGGCGGTGACCCGGGCGGCCGCGGCGGCGCGCGGGACGACGGTGGTCACGCCGTGCCACGGGTTGTCGGTCGGCACGACGAGCCCGTCGCTGATGACGATCTTCGGAAGCGGGTCGTAGCGCCGGCTGAGCTCACGGTTGTCGTCGCTGAGGGCACGGTTGGCGGGGTCGTGCGGGGCGTCGGCGATGTGCGGCCAGTAGGAGCTGAAGCCCTCGAACGAGCGCCGGCCGAGCAGCACGGTGCCGGCGGAGCGGATCCGCTCGAGGTTGTAGGCGTCGAAGGCGGCGTCCATGTTCAGGGCCATGACGTCGCCGCCCGGCCCCTCGAACGACCCGTCGAGAGAGACGGTGTTGCTGACGACCACGGTGCGCACGGGGTCCTCCTCCCGTCGGGGCCCCGGGTGGGCCCTCCACCACTGAGTCGGAGCTGGTCCGACCATCTCGACATCGAGATCGCCGCCAGCAGCTCCGCGCAGGCCGCTCGGGGACATCCGGGACCGCTGCCCGCGCCGCATCGGCAGAGCGACCCTCGGCGGCCGCCGCGGTACGGGTCAGTCGGCCCGCGGGCCGCGAGCGTTGGCCGGGTCCCCCGCCGGGTCGAGCTCCGCTCCGCCGGCCGGGTGCAGGAGCGGGCCCGGCGCGCCCTCCCCACGGCCGAGCGCCGCGACGAACTGCCGCAGCACGTCGTCGCCGGCGTGGAACGGCGCCCAGTCCAGCAGCCGCCGGGCGCGGGTCGTGTCCAGGGCGGGTGCCTGCGTCCCGATGTCCAGCCAGCCGGGTTCGGTGGGCACCAGGTGGGCGTGGAACGCCGCCGCCAACGCGGTGCGCAGCACCACGGCCGGCACCGGCACCCGCACGGTGCCCAGCGCCGTGGCGATGGCGTTCGCGTCCATCGTCGGCTCGGCGGCGAGGTTGAACGGGCCGGGCGCGCGGCGGTCGAGGATCCTCCCGAGGGCGTCGGCGACGTCGTCGGCGTGGATGAAGGAGACGTAGACCGACGGCAGCGGCAGGGGCAGCACCTTGGCGACCGACCCGGGCAGCAGGCGGGCCGCGCCGAAGAGCAGCGGGCCGAGGAAGTAGCGGCCGATCTCGCTGCTGGCCTCCGGCTGCAGGACCAGCGTCGGGCGCACGACGGTGAGCGTCGTCCCCGCGGCGCGGCTGACGACGTCGCGCACCACCTGTTCGGCCTGGGACTTGTCGCGGCTGTACTGCGCGCTGGGGATACCGGTGGTGGGCCAGTCCTCGGCCACCTCGGTCCGCCCGGCCCCGGGGGCGTAGGCCCCGAGCGAGGACATGTGCACGACGTGGCGCACGCCCGCGGCCACCGCGGCCCGGGCCACCCGGCGGGTGCCCTCGACGTTGACCCGGTGCAGCCGCTCGGGCTCCCGGCCGGGCTGCAGCGCCCACGCCAGGTGCACGACCGCGTCGACGCCGTCGAGGAACCGGGTGAGCGCGTCCTCGCTGCGGGCCTCGCCGAGATCGGCGAGGTGCCACCGGACGTCGTCGTAGGGGCCGCCGTCGGGCGGCTGGCGCCGGGCCAGTCCGCGCACCTCGGCCACGCCGCTGTCGGGAGCGGTGAGCCGGCGCAGCAACGCCGTCCCCACGTTGCCGGTCGCACCGGTCACGGCGACCGTCAGGCCCTGGAGGTGGTCCCGGGACAGTTCAGTCATGCAGGGGCGGCTACCCGGAGGACGGCGGCCTACCCGGGCGCCCGGCATCGGGGCTGGCGGGCCGGGCCGTCACCCGAACGTCACAGACGACGACCACGGCGGAAACCCGGCGACTGTCTACTCGCACGCAACCGCGAACACCGCGAGTAGACGACACGAGAGGTCCCGCATGGACGTCGGAAGCACTGCTTTCATCCTCGCCGCCACGATGGCGGTCGCCCTGATGATCCCCGGGCTGGCCCTCTTCTACGGGGGCATGGTCTCCTCCCGCGGCGTGCTCAACATGATCATGATGGTGTTCGGAGCGGTCGCCGTCGTGGGCGTGCTCTGGACGTTCTTCGGCTTCTCCGCCGTCTTCGGGAACTCCTACGGCGGCGCCGGCCTGCTCGGCGACGTCACCGAGTACCTGGGGCTGGGCTCGCTGGTGCCCGGTGACGAGAGCGCCGCGCTGCCCCCGGCACTGGTTGCCGTCTTCCAGGCGCTGTTCGCGGTGATCACCACGGCGCTCATCGCCGGCGCGGTGGCCGACCGGGTGCGCTTCGGCCCGTGGCTGCTGTTCGCCGGGCTGTGGGCGGCGCTGGTCTACTTCCCGATCGCGCACTGGGTGTTCGCCTTCGACTCCGCCGACGGCAGCGTCCTCGGCGGGTGGATCGCCAACAAGCTCGCCGCGGTCGACTTCGCCGGTGGCACCGCGGTGCACATCAACGCCGGCGTCGCCGCGCTGGCCGTCGTCCTCGTGGTCGGCAAGCGCACCGGCTGGCCCCGGCAGGCCCGGCCCAACAGCCTCCCGCTGGTCGCCCTCGGTGCCGGGGTCCTGTGGTTCGGCTGGTTCGGGTTCAACGGCGGCTCGGCGCTCGCGGCGGGCAACAGCGCGTCGGTGGTCATGCTGAACACCTTCAACGCCACCTGCGCGGCGATCCTCGCCTGGCTGCTGGTGGAGCGGCTGCGCGACGGGCACGGCACGGTGCTCGGCGGGATGTCCGGCGCGATCGCCGGCCTGGTCGCCATCACTCCCGCCTGCGGTGCGGTCACCCCGATGGGCGCGCTGGCCGTCGGCGCGATCGCCGGCGCGATCTGCCCGCTGGCGGTGGCCCTGAAGTACCGGTTCGGCTACGACGACTCGCTCGATGTCGTCGGCGTCCACCTGGCCGGCGGCATCGTCGGCACCCTGCTGGTCGGGGTCTTCGGCTCCGCCGAGGCGCCCAGCGGCCGCGACGGCCTGCTGTACGGCGGCGGCCTCGAGCTGCTCGGCGTGCAGGCGGTCGCCGCGGTCGCGGTGATCGGCTACTCCTTCGTCGTCTCGCTGCTCATCGCCCTGGCGATCCACAAGACGATCGGGATGCGGCTGCCGCAGGAGGCCGAGGTCAACGGCATCGACCTCGCCGAGCACGCCGAGATCGCCTACGACCTCGAGGGTGCCCTGCACGCTCCCGGGCAGACCACGACGCCGGAGAGCGTCATCGCCTCGGCCGAGCGGATCGCTGCCGGCGGCGCCCCGTCCCCGCGCTCGGAGACGACCACCGGCTGACGTCCGGGCCGCCGATCACGGCGCCGTGACCGCCTCGGGAGCCCCCGGGGTGGTCACGGCGCAGTCGTCGCGCGGGCGGAGGCCGAGGGAGAGGACGGCGATCGCCAGCACCGCCGCCGCGCCCGCCGCGAACCCGGCCGGGATGCCCGCGGCCTCGGCCAGCCGCGGCACGAGCAGGCTGCCGGCCAGTCCGCCCAGCATGAGCGCCAGCGACGTCGCCGAGATCGTCGTGGAGCGCTGGCCGGACGTCGTCCGGGCGTGCAGCAGCTGCTGCAGCAGCGGGACCGCTGCGGCGTGCAGCAGGTAGAAGCCGGCGAACGCCACCCCCGCCAGGACGACGCCCGGCGCGACCGCCACACCGCCCACGGTCACCGCACCGAGCAGCGCCAGGCCGGCCGCGGCCCGGGCGGCCGACCCCCGCGCCAGCCGGCGCGCCGCCGGCGCCAGCAGCGCGCCCACCGCCCCTGCCCCGTACGAGACCGCGATGACGATCCCGAACGCCGCCGAGCCCTCGGTCCGGCTGCCGACGAGGTCGGCGACGTGCAGCGGCCCGAGCAGTTCGAGCGTGGTGAGCACGGCCCCGGTCAGTGCGGAGATCGCCAGCAGCCGCCGGAGCACCCGGTCGCGGACCACCAGCCGGGAGGTGCCGCCGACGACCGCGGGCACCTCCCGGAGCCCGGCCCGCAGCGCCGAGCGCCCGCCGCGCCGCGGTGGACCCACGGGGACGACGAGCAGCGCCACCCCGGCCAGCGACACCGCGCCGAGGCCGGCAGCCAGCAGCAGCGACGCGGCGAGCGCCCCGCCCGCGAGGGAGGGCAACAGCCCGCCCAGCACCGCGCCCAGCGCCAGCCCCGCGCCGTCGGCCGCCCCTGCCCTCGACAGGCCCGGGGTGACGTCGGCGCCCGGGGCGGCGGCGTGGACGGCGTCGACGTACCAGGCCTCCAGCGGCCCGGAGTCCAGCGCGCGGCCGACCCCCAGCAGCGCCCACGCGACGGCGAACAGCAGCACGTCGTCGGCGACCACCAGGGTGAGCGTCCCGGCGATCGACAGCAGCCCGGAGAGGAGCAGCACCGGCCGGTGGCCGATCGCGTCGGCCAGCCCGCCGGTGGGCAGCTCCAGCACCAGCGTGACGACGGAGTAGACCGCGAGCGCCACGCCGATGTCGGCCGGGGACAGCCCGCGGTCGGAGGCCAGCAGCACGGTCACCGGGGTGCTGATGCCCACCGGCAGCCAGCGCAGCCCCGTCAGGACGACGAACCGGCGGGTGGCGGCCCGGACCGACAGCTCCCGGCTCACGACGGGTACTCGAGCAGCGGAAGCAGGTCGACCAGCACGTGCACCAGCGGCTCGCCCGGCTCCTCGCGCGTGTCCCGCCACCGCTCCAGGACGGCGTTCAGCTCGTCGGCCAGTGCGCGGGTGCCGGCGGGGGAGAGGTGCAGCGCCCAGTCGTTGAGCGAGGCCGCGTCGCGCCGACCCTCGTCGAGGTCGTCCCGCTGCTCGGCGTGCGCGGCCAGCACCCGGCGGTGCTGCGAGAGTGTCCGGTGGACGAACTCCTCCACCACCTCGCGTCCGCCGGGCCGGTCGACGACGTCCTCGGTGTGCCACCGGGTGCTGCGGTGCAGGGCCCGCCACCACCGCTCCCGGGCGGTGCCCTCGCCGGGCACCTCCTCGACGAACCCCAGCGCGGCGAGCCGGCGCAGGTGGTAGCTGGTGGCGCCGCTGCTCTCCCCGAGCCGCTGGCCGAGCCGGGAGGCGGTCGAAGGGCCGTCAGCGCGCAGCACCCCGAGCAGGGAGGTGCGCAGCGGGTGGGCCAGGGCGCGCAGCGTGCGGGGGTCGTGCACGTCGACGGTCGGGGTGGGCGGGTCCTCCTCGGTCACGACGCCGAGACTAGAGTGCAAAGAGTTGTTTGCAAAGACACCTTTGCACTAGTCGGCGCCGACCTCCTCCAGGGTGTGGCCGCGGTGCTCGGGCAGTGCCCACGAGGCCAGGGCGGTCAGCACGAAGAAGGCGGCGAACGTGCCGAACACCAGCGGGTTTCCGCCGGCGTCCAGCAGCGGCGGCACGCACAGCGGTGCGGCGATCGAGGCGATCCGGCCGAAGCCGGCGGCCGCGCCGGAGCCGGTGCCCCGCAGCGCGGTCGGGTAGACCTCCGGGGTGACCGCGTAGACCGCGCCCCAGGCGCCGAGGTTGAAGAACGACAGCACCATGCCGGTGACCAGCACCGCGGTGTCGCCGTCGGCCAGCGCGAACATCCCGGCGCCGGCGGCGGAGCCGAGGAGGAAGACCACGAGCGTCGGCCGCCGCCCCCAGCGCTCGATGAGCACCGCGGCCGCCGCGTAGCCGGGCAACTGCGCGAGCGTGATGAGAAGCGTGAAGCCGAACGAGCGCACCAGCGAGAACCCGGACGCCACCAGCAGCGTGGGCAGCCAGATGAAGGCGCCGTAGTAGGAGAAGTTGATGCCGAACCAGACGGTCCACAGGGCCGCCGTCCGGCGCCGGGTGCCCGGCGCCCACAGCGCTCCCGGTCCCGGCGGCCGGGTGGGCTCCGGCGTCGCGGACGGCACCGGCTCCACGCCGGCGGCGGACTCGAAGCGCCGCACCGCCGCCTCGGCCTCCTCCACGCGGCCGCGCATCTCCAGGAAGCGCACCGACTCGGGCAGCCCGCGCCGCACCACGACGGCGTACAGGGCCGGCACGGCGCCCAGCGCCAGGGCCCACCGCCAGCCGGCGTCGCTGCGGGGGACCACGAAGTAGCCGATGAGGGCGGCGAGCAGCCAGCCGACCGCCCAGAACGCCTCCAGCAGGACGACGACCCGGCCGCGGACCCGGGCCGGGGCGTACTCGCTGACCAGGGTGGAGGCCACCGGCAACTCCGCGCCGAGGCCCAGGCCGATGAGGAAGCGGAAGACCAGCAGCGCCCCGACCGACCAGGACAGCGCGGCCGCGCCGGTGGCCACCCCGAACACCAGCAGGGTCAGGGCGAAGACCTGGCGGCGGCCGATCCGGTCGGCGAGCAGGCCGCCCAGCGTGGCGCCCAGCGCCATCCCGACGAAGCCGATGGAGCCGATCCAGGACAGCTCGGTCGGGGTGAGCGACCACTGGACGGCGAGCGCGGCCATCACGAACGAGATGAGGCCGACGTCCATCGCGTCCAGGGCCCAGCCCAGGCCCGAGCCGACGACCAGCCGGCCGTGCTGGCGGGTGAACGGCAGCCGGTCCAGGCGCTGCGCGCGGGTCGGCCAGGTGGTGGTGGCGTCGGTGGTCATCGCGGCGCTGCTACCCGGGGCGGCGCGCGGCCACGCGGGGGTCAGCCGCCGTCGTCCTCGCCGTCGGTGGCGTCCTCGAGCTCCTGCTCGGCGTCGTCGACGCCCTGTTCCACCTCCTGCTCGACGCCGTCGTCGACGACGTCGTCACCGCACGCGGCGACGGTGAACCCGGAGGCGGCGAGGGCGAGGCCCACGGCTGCGGTGCGCCAGCGCCGGCGAGTGGACGTGGACATGGTGCCTCCCTGCGTCGTCGGACTCCGACGACAGGTGGGTGCCCCGGAGAGCGCCTGCTCATGCGGGCTCAGACGACGTGCCCGTACCCGGTGACGGTGAGGAACCGGATCGGCAGCTCGACCAGCTCGGCCGGCCCGTGCGGCCCCTCCCCGTCGAACACCAGGGAGTCGCCGGCGTGCATCTCGTACCGCGCCTCACCGTGCCCGTAGACCATCACGCCCTCGAGCACGTACAGGAACTCGGTGCCGGGGTGCTGGAACAGCGGAAAGACCTCGCTGGCCTCGGTGAGCGTGACCAGCAGCGGCTCGAGCCGCTTGTGCTCGCCGCGCAGCGAGCCGAGCAGCTGGTAGAGGTGGCCGACGTTGCTGCCGCGCCGCACGATCTGCGCGCCGTGCCCGGCGGGGGTGAACACCGCCTCGCGCTCGGCGTCCAGGCCGCGGAACAGCGCGGTCACCGGGACGGCGAGCCCCTCGGCCAGCCGGGCCAGGCTGGAGAGGCTGCAGGAGGTCTGTGCGTTCTCGATCTTCGACAGCATCGCCTTGCTCATGCCGGTCAGCCGCGCGAGCTCGGCCAGGGAGATGCCCTTGGCCAGCCGGAACTCGCGCACGCGGAGGGCGATGACGCCCTCCAGGTGTCCGCCCGGCGCCTCGTCGTGCACGCCGTCAGGGGTGACCTCCACGGCCGGAGCATAGGTCCGGTGAGCCGCTCGGAACCCTGGGTTGATGAGAACGTCACGCGCAGTTGACCCATCCGCCGTACACCCTCCGTAGCTTGGGTTTCCCGAGAGTGGACGATCTGCGGAGGCGACATGACCACCAGTGCACCGGCCATCGGCCACGCCAGCGGCGGCTCGACCGGGCTGCCCAGCATGGAGGTGCCGGGCGTCCGGGCCTTCATCGGCGACACGCTGGCCAACCCCGGCGGCGCCGAGTTGTGCGGCGGCTTCTTCGAGCTGTTCGCCGGCGCGCCGCTGGACTACGAGTACACCTACGACGAGATGAAGCTCGTGGTCGAGGGCGAGTTCCACCTCACCGACCTCGACACCGGGCAGCGCGTGGTGGCCCGCGAGAAGGACGTGCTGTTCTTCCCGAAGGGCACGCGGATCCGCTTCGAGACCCCCGACCGGGCGCTGGGCTTCTACACCGGCCAGCGCTCGTTCGCGCCCTGACCGGCATGGGGGGAGCGCACACCAGCGTCCCGCGCTGGCCGGCCGGCGACCCGGGCGTGGACCCCGCCGCGCGGTCGGTGGCGATGCTCGGGTTCGGTCCGGCCGGCGTCGCCGCCGTCCGCCGGTGGCTGCCGCAGGTGCCGCCGGGCACGCCGGTCACCGCCACCACGACGGGGGCCGCGGACGCCGCCGTCCTCGACGAGCTGGCCCGGCGGGTCGCCGCGAGCAGCGTCGGCTGGCGGCTCATGCTGGCCGGCCCGGAGGCCGACGTCCTCGCCGCCCGCGCGGTCGCCGTGGACGGGGGCCTGCTCGACGCCGAGGTCCGCACGGCCGTCACCGACACCGGCCGCAAGCGGGTCTTCTGCCCGCACTGCCGGACCACGACCGAGGCCGAGGTCGACGTGGGCGCCGAGACCGGCTGTTCCGGCTGCGGGCGGCGGCTGGTCGTCCACTGGCACGTCTCCCGCCGGTCGGGCAGCTACCTGGGCTACATGGCCGACGCGGAGGAGGTGGCGTGACGGCGGTGCTCGACTCCCGTCCCTCCGCCGGGGTCGCCGCCGACGGGCTGCTGCTCGAGGTGGCCGGGGTCGCCGACGCCGCACCCGGGGTGCGGTCGGTCGCGCTGCGCCGTCCCGACGGCGGGCTGCTGCCGGGCCACCCACCGGGCAGCCACCTGGTGCTCGCGTGCGGCGAGCGGCGCAACGCCTACTCGCTCACCGGCGACGGCGCGCCCACCGACGAGTACCGGATCTCGGTGCTGCTGTGCCCCGACGGCGCCGGCGGTTCGGCGTTCGTCCACCGACTGCGGCCCGGCGATCCCGTGCTGACCTCCCGGCCGCGGAGTGCCTTCGCCCCCGTGTCGACCGCCCGCCACCACCTGCTGGTGGCCGGCGGCATCGGGATCACGCCGATGCTGTCGCACGCCCGGGCCGCGGTCCGGTGGGGCCGCTCGTTCCGGCTGCTCTACGGCCACCGGCCGGGCGCCGGCGCCCACCTGGCCGAGCTCCGCGAGCTGTGCGGGGAGCGGCTCGAGGCGCACGACTCCACGCCGGCGATGCTCGACGCCCTCACGTCGGCCCTGGCGTCCCAGCCGGTCGGCACGCACGTCTACGTGTGCGGGCCGCCGCCGCTGATCGCCGCCGTCGAGGAGACCGCGGCGGCGCTGGGCTGGCCGGAGCAGCGGGTGCACGCCGAGCGGTTCGCCGCGGCCGACCTGGACCCGGGTGCGCCGTTCACCGCCCGCCTGGCCCGCAGCGGGATGTCGGTGCCCGTGCCCGCGGGTGTCTCGCTGCTCTCGGCCCTGGAGGGCGCGGGGGTCGCCGTCCCGTCGATGTGCCGGCAGGGCGTCTGCGGGGAGTGCCGGCTGCCCGTGCGGTCCGGCCGCCCGCTGCACCGCGACCTCTACCTGTCCGAGACCGAGCGCGCGGCCGGCGACGCGGTCATGGCCTGCGTCTCCCGCTGCGCCGACGACGACCTGGAGCTGGACCTGTGATGCCCGCCGTGCTGCCCGAGCGGACCGCCCGCTTCCCGTTCCCGTTCCCGGACGACACCTACCGCTACTCCACCAACGTCGAGCCGGCCCGCCGTCCGGTGGTCACCGCCGCCGGGACGTGGGGCGACCGGCTGCTCCACGTCGACGACGGCTACGCGGCCGAGCTGGCGCTGCGCCGCACGGTGCTGGCCGCCGACCCCATGCGCTGCCAGCAGCTGCCGCACATGCGCGTCGCGGCCTGGGACGCGCTGCTCACCCTGCTGCCGGACCTCGCCGCGACGTACCCCGACGCGATGGCGCTGCGCCGGCACGGGGACCGCTGGTCCTGGCGCAACGACCTGATCGGCACGTCGGCGTCCTTCGTCGTGGGGGACGACGACTCGCTTCCCGGCGGGCCGCTGGCGTTCCTCGGCAGCCAGGTGCAGGAGGACGTCGTCCTGCTCGACCAGCGCGAGGGCTCGCTGTGGGCCGACGCCGGTCTGGTCACCTCCGCCGCCGACTGGTCGATGGGTTTCGACGTCGGGATGCGCTTCCTCGAGGTGCACGGTCCGGTGCCGCGGGTGCACGAGGCCGGGGTGGTGCAGCGCGCCGAGCAGTTCCTCATGCGGCTGCAGCCGGGGCAGGAGTACCGGCGGACCAACTGGACGATGACCGTGGACCGGCGGCTGGACACCTCGACCGAGACCTATCCGGAGTGGGGCCGCGACCGCCGGCTGGTCGTGGCGGACCCGGCGCTGCCCGACCGGCTGCACCTGCGGGTGGAGGTGCAGCACCTGGTCCGGCTGGGCGCCTCGAACGCGATCTGCTTCCTCATCCGCACGTACCTGCTCTCGCTGCGCGACCTGGCCGCGGTGCCGGAGTGGCGGAGCCGGTTCGCCGCGGTGCTCGCCGAGCTGCCCGACGACATGGCCGACTACAAGGGCCTGACCCGCTTCCGCGCTGCCGCCGTCGACTGGCTCCGCACCGGCTGACCCCCGAGGGGCAGAGATGGCCATTTCTGCCCCTCGGGGACGGGGGACGTCCGCCTCGGCAACCCGTCGGCGCCGGCCGGTTGGCCCACGTCCGCATCAGGCCGACGACGCGGACGGCGTGGCGGCGGCCCTGCCCGCGCGCCGCCCCGGTGATGAGCGCGACCTGGCCGTCGAACCGTCCCACGGTGCCTCCCCGGTGGTGTCCTGCAGTCAGGACTCCCGCGGCCGCCCCGGGTCATCGGCGATCGGCGCGTACACCGCCCGGGCCCGGTCCACGACGGCGAGCAGGTCGGCGAGCTGCTGCTCGCTGCGGTCCGGCGCGAACCGCCCGTGCGACGTGGCGAGCCCGGCCAGGGCGTCGAGCGCGGCCAGGCACCAGCGCGCCGACGCCGCCCGCGCCGTCCGGTGGCCGGCGACGTCGACGTACACCGGTGAGGTGGTGGCGAACACCGGCGCCCCGGCGGGGTCCTCGCCGCCGTACGCCGCCGCGGTCAGCCACAGGCCGCCGGCCACCGCCACCTCGGTGACCAGCTCCGCCCCGCCGGTCGAGGCCGCCACGCCGTCGGGCCCGTGCAGCTCGAGCCGGTCGGCCTCGCCGGTGACGGTGGCCCGCACGCGGAGCCGGTCGCCGTCGGTGCGGTCGAGCACCGCACCCGGGCCCGCGCCGTCGACCTCCAGCGTCAGCCACGGCCCGTTCGTGACGACGGTCCGCCCGGCGCGCACCGCTGCGGCGAAGGCCTGCGCCGACAGCTGCTCGTCCCCGAGGCCGGCGTAGACCCGGACCCAGCCCGGCGGGTTGGAGGCGGTGCCCGGCCCGTGCGAGAAGGAGAGGAAGACGTCGCTGCCGGCCGTGGCGGTGAGCCGGAGCCCGCAGTTGAGCAGGTGGTGCCAGAGGACGACCGCACCGCGGTCGTCGAAGCAGGAGACGACCTCGAGGGTGTCCACCAGCCCGAGGGCGGCGTCGGCGACGAGCTCGCGGGCCTCCACCGTGCGCTGCGGGACGAACAGCGCGGCGACGTCCTCGAGGGGGGAGTAGACCGGATGGGCGTAGGTGGTCAGTGCCCCGAGGTCGCGCATCTGCTCGCACGCCGCGCTGTTGGGCGGCCAGTCCCACGGGGCGTCGGTCCCCTCGTGCCCGGTGTGCAGCAGCGCCGGGACGCCGGTCAGCCCGAGCCCGTGGACGTGGCCGAGCAGGTCGTTGCGGAACTCCAGCCCGGCCAGTGCCGTCGTCCCTCCGGACCACAGCTCCTGCCCGGCGGTCTCGGCCAGCAGCTCCCGGTCGTAGACGAGCGGGCCGCCGAGGTTCCCGGCGGTGAGGTGCAGCAGGTGCAGACCCTCACCGGCCTGCATGCGCGCGGCGTCGGCCGGGGTGAGCACGGAGTCGCCGCTGTAGTCGAGGTGGACGTGCAGGTCGCCGCCGTACCAGCCGCCCGCCGCCGGGTCGCAGCGCCGGGGTGCGTCCCACCCGACCTCGGCGGTCTCCCCGGCGCCGACGTCGAGGTCGTGTTCCGTGCGTCCGTACTCCAGCCCACGGGCGGCGGTCACCTGCAGCCGGCCCGCCGGCACGGCCAGCTCGACGGTGGCGGCGTGGAAGAACGGCCGGTGCGCGGCGTCCCACTTGTGCGGGACGCCGTCGGCGAACCACGCGCCGCCGGTCTCGTCGACGACCGACCAGCGGACGCAGTGCGGAGCGGTCAGCCGGAGGGTGGCGGCCGCCCGCGCCTCGACCGGGAGGACCTCGGCCGGCCCGTCGCCGCACCGGACGGTCACCGCGGGTGCGGCCGGGTCGACGTCCAGCGTCCGCAGGCCGGTGCCGCCGGCCGGCACCGGGACCGGGTGGCCCGCCACCTCGACGGTGACCTCGACGGGAGCCGCCGAGTCGACGACGACGTCCACCGGGACGGTGCGCCCGGCCAGCCCCGGTCGGGGAGGACCGGACCGGACGCCCGCCGTCCCGTCGGCGGCCACGGTCACCAGGACCAACCCGGCCGGGACCTCGTCGCCGACGGCCGCCCGCACCGCCGCGCCCCAGTCGCCGGTGGCGGCGAAGTCGTCGAAGGCAGGGCCGAGCAGGGAGAAGCGGGCCCAGCGGAAGAAGTCCGGCAGCGAGTCCTCGCCCCAACCCCATCCCTGCTCCTCCTGGAGCCGGCGGTACCGGGCGGTCATCTCCACCACGGCCGGAGGGAGGTCGAGCACCCGGTCACCGCCGCAGCACATGGGGCCCACCGTGGCACCGCGCCCGCGCGACCACCAGCGACCGGGGAGTCGGTGGGACGGCGGGCAACAGGAACTCTCCGCTGCGGTAACCGGGAGGAAACGAGCACTGGGTTCACTCAGAGGCGACAACAGTTCACGTCAGTGGACGCAACGCCAGGAGGCCCCCGTGTCGCTCACCGCCACCCGCCCCGAGGCCCCGCCGGCGCCCCTGCCCGCCGCTCCGGCCGGTCCCGACCTCGCCACCCGCGCCCGCGCCGACGGCATCGAGTTCATCATGGCGCTGTTCGTCGACCTGACCGGCAAGCCGTGCGCCAAGCTGGTGCCGATCGAGGCGATCGAGGAGCTGCAGACCGAGGGGGTCGGGTTCGCCGGCTACGCGGTCGGTGCGATGGGCCAGGAGCCGCGGGATCCCGACCTCATGGCCATCCCCGACCCGGCGTCCTACATGCCGGTGCCGTTCGTCCGCCCGGGCCTGGCGATCGTGCACTGCGACCCGCACGTGCTCGGCGAACCGTGGCCCTACGCGCCGCGGGTGATCCTCAAGGAGCAGCTCGCCCGCGCCGCCGCGCTCGGCCTGGAGCTCAAGGTCGGCGCCGAGGTCGAGTACTTCCTGGTGGAGCGGGGCGCGGACGGCGCGCTGCGCCCGGCCGACCCGAAGGACACCGCCGCCCGCCCCTGCTACGACGCCCGCGGGCTGACCCGCATGTACGACCACCTCACCGAGGTGTCGAAGGCGATCAACTCCCTGGGCTGGGGCAACTACGCCAACGACCACGAGGACGGCAACGGCCAGTTCGAGCAGAACTTCGCCTACGCCGACGCGCTGACCACCGCCGACCGGGTGGTCACCCTCCGGTACCTGCTGTCGGTCATCGCCGAGCAGCGGGGGATGACCGCCACCTTCATGGGCAAGCCGTTCACCGACCGCACCGGCAGCGGGCTGCACATGCACCTGTCGCTGTGGCGGGACGGCGAACCGGCCTTCCCGGACGCCGGCGACGCGCGGGGCCTCGGCCTCTCCTCGCTGGCCTACTCCTTCGTCGCCGGGCTGATCGAGCACGCCTGCGGGCTGCAGGCCGTGCTCGCCCCGACGGTCAACGCCTACAAGCGCACCGGCGCCAGCTCCACGCGGTCCGGCGCCACCTGGTCGCCGCGCACGGCGTCCTACGGCGGCAACGACCGCACCCACCTGCTCCGCGTTCCCGACGGCAACCGGGTCGAGCTGCGCGGCGGTGACGGCTCGGCCAACCCCTACCTGGCCGCTGCGGCCGCGCTCGCCGCCGGGCTGGACGGCGTCCGGCGCGGTCTCGACCCGGGCGACCCGGGCGCCACCACCAGCAGCCCGCTGCCGCCGACCCTGCTGCACGCGGTCGAGGCGCTGGAGGCCGACCCGGTCGTCGCCGGCGCGCTCGACGCCGCCGGCCCGGGCGTGGCCGGCTACTTCGCCGGGCTCAAGCGCGAGGAGTTCTTCGAGTGGCACGGGCAGGTGACCCCCTGGGAGGTCGACCGCTACGTGACCGCCTTCTGACCCGACCGACCGACGAGAGGAACCCCTGACGTGTGCGGGATCGTCGGGCTCCACCTGCGGGAGCCCTCCCTGTACCCCCGGCTCGGCGAGCTGCTGACCGGGATGCTGTGCCAGGTCACCGAGCGCGGCCCGGACTCCGCGGGGGTCGCCGTCTACGGCGACCCGCGCTGGTCGCCGCCGGGCTCGTCCACCGTCTCGCTGCTCACCGGCGACCGGACGGCGGACGACGTCGGCGCCGCGGTGCGCCGCGCCCTCGCCGACGCCGAGGTCGTCGACGCCGGCCAGACGCTGGTCGTGCACGCCGCGACCGACCCCGGCACGCTGGCCGCCGCCGTCCGGGACGCCGTCCCCGGTGCGCTGGTGATCGGCGCCGGCGAGGAGGTCGCCGTCCTCAAGGGGGTGGGCCACCCGCAGGCGCTGGCCGGCGCGTTCGGCCTGCCCGCCGCGCGGGGCTGGCAGGGGGTCGCGCACACGCGGATGGCCACCGAGTCCGCCGTGACCCCGGCGCACTGCCACCCGTTCTCCGTCGGCACCGACCAGTGCCTGGTGCACAACGGCTCGTTCGCCAACCACGCCACCATCCGCCGGGAGCTGACGGCGGCCGGTGCGGTCTTCGACAGCGACAACGACTCCGAGGTCGGCGCCCGCTTCGTGGCCGCGCAACTGGCCGCCGGCTACGACCTGGAGAAGTCGCTGAAGCTGCTCTGCGAGCGCTTCGACGGCTTCTACACCTTGCTGGTCAGCACCCGCGACAGCTTCGCCGTCGTCCGCGACGCCATCGCCTGCAAGCCCGCCGTCGTCGCCGAGACGCCGCAGTGGGTCGCCATGGCGTCGGAGTACCGCGCCCTCGCCGGCCTGCCCGGCATCGAGCACGCCCGCATCTTCGAGCCCGAGCCGGAAGAGGTCTACGCATGGCAGCGCTGATCGAGACGCGGGTGGCCACCGAGCCGGCCCTCGTCGACCTGTCGGTGTCCAGCGTCCGGGAGCTGAACCAGGCCCTGCACGCGCCCGACGTCGCCGACAAGGCGCCCGCCTGGCGGGTCACCCACCCCGACGGCCGGCACAACGTCGCCGTCGGGCTCACCGCGGAGATCGACGTCCGCATCGAGGGCCACGTCGGCTACTACTGCGCCGGGATGAACCAGGCCGCGACGGTGACCGTCGAGGGCAACGCCGGGGTCGGCGTCGCGGAGAACATGATGAGCGGCACCGTGCGGGTGCGCGGCAACGCGTCGGCGTCGGCCGGCGCGACGGCGCACGGCGGGCTGCTGGTGGTCGAGGGCTCGGCCGCCGCCCGCTGCGGCATCTCGATGAAGGGCGTGGACGTCGTCGTCGGCGGCGACGTCGGGCACATGAGCGCCTTCATGGGTCAGGCCGGCCGGCTGGTCGTGTGCGGCGACGCCGGCGACGCGCTGGGCGACTCCCTCTACGAGGCCCGGATCTACGTCGCCGGGTCGGTCCGGTCGCTGGGCGCCGACTGCGTCGAGAAGGAGGTGCGCGCGCAGCACCTGGCCGAGCTCACCGGGCTGCTCGCCGCCGCCGGCCTGGACGCCGACCCGCGGGACTTCCGCCGGTACGGGTCGGCCCGCCGTCTCTACAACTTCCACGTCGACAACGCCTCGGCGTACTGAGGGGTCACCCATGCGTGAATCAGCCACCTTCGACCGCTCCACCATCGCCGAGATCCAGCGCGCCGCCGAGACCGGCATCTACGACATCCGCGGCGGCGGCGCCAAGCGGCGCGTCCCGCACTTCGACGACCTGCTCTTCCTCGGCGCGAGCATGTCCCGGTACCCGCTGGAGGGATACCGGGAGCGGTGCGACACCGACGTCGTCCTCGGGGACCGCAACGCCACCTACCCGCTGCACCTGTCCACGCCGGTGACCATCGCCGGGATGAGCTTCGGCGCGCTCTCCGGCCGGGCCAAGGAGGCGCTCGGCCGCGGCGCCAGCGAGGTCGACACGTCGACCACCACCGGCGACGGCGGGATGACCGAGGAGGAGCGCGGCCAGTCCAAGCACCTCGTCTACCAGTACCTGCCCTCCCGGTACGGCATGAACCCCGACCACCTCCGGATGGCCGACGCCATCGAGGTGGTGCTCGGCCAGGGCGCCAAGCCCGGCGGCGGCGGCATGCTGCTCGGCCAGAAGATCACCGAGCGGGTCGCCGGGATGCGCACCCTGCCGGTCGGCGTCGACCAGCGCAGCGCCTGCCGGCACCCCGACTGGACCGGCCCCGACGACCTGGAGATCAAGATCCGGGAGCTGCGGGAGATCACCGACTGGGAGAAGCCGGTCTACGTGAAGATCGGCGCCAGCCGCCCTTACTACGACGTGAAGCTCGCGGCCAAGGCCGGCGCCGACGTCATCGTGCTCGACGGCATGCAGGGCGGCACCGCCGCGACCCAGGACGTGTTCATCGAGCACGTCGGCATCCCGACGCTGGCGGCGCTGCCCCAGGCGGTGCAGGCGCTGCAGGAGGAGGGGCTGCACCGGCAGATCCAGCTCGTCGTCTCCGGTGGCGTCCGCAACGGCGCCGACCTCGCCAAGTGCATGGCCCTGGGCGCCGACGCCGTCGCGATCGGCACCGCCGCGCTGATCGCGCTCGGCGACAACGCCCCGCACCTGGACGAGGAGTACCGGGCGCTCGGCTCCGCGGCCGGCTTCTACGACGACTGGCAGGCCGGCCGCGACCCGGCCGGCATCACCACCCAGGACGACGACCTGGCCGCGCGGCTGGACCCGGTCGTCGGCGGACGGCGGGTCGCCAACCTGATCCGGGTGATGACCATGGAGGCGCAGATCATCGCCCGCGCCTGCGGCAAGGCCCACCTGCACTCGCTGGAGCCCGAGGACCTGGTGGCGCTGACCATCGAGGCGGCCGCGATGGCGCGGGTGCCGCTGGCCGGGACGTCCTGGATCCCGGGCCGATGAGTGACCTGCGGGTGGAGGTCGCCGTCGTCGGCGCGGGGCTCATGGGGGCCGCGACGGCGTGGGAGCTCTCCCGGCGGGGGGTGTCCGTGGCGCTGGTGGAGGCGTTCGACCCGGGACACCGGCACGGCAGCTCGCACGGCACGTCGCGGATCGTGCGGCGGGCCTACGCCGACCCGTTCTACGTCCGGCTGACCGCACGGGCGATGGAGCGCTGGGCCGAGGCGGAGTCCGACACCGGGACGACGCTGCTGCGCAGCACCGGCGGGCTCGACCACGGCCGGGCGCGCGACCCGGTCGGCCTGGCCGGCCTGATGCTGCAGGAGGGTGTGCCGCACGAGCTGCTCTCCGCGGCCGAGGCCCAGGCGCGCTGGCCGGGGATGCGGTTCGACGGGCCGGTGCTCTTCCACCCGCAGGCCGGGGTGCTCGACGCCGACGCCGCGGTGGCCGCCTGGGTGCGCCGGGTGGGGGAGCTCGGCGGCGTGGTGCTCCGCCGGACCCGGGTCCTCGGCATCGAGCCCGCGGGGGACGGCGTCCTGCTGCGCACCGACGGTCCGGCGATCGCCGCCGACCGGGTGGTCGTGGCCGCCGGGCCGTGGCTGCCGGAGCTGGCACCGGCCCTCGGCGTGCCGGTGGGGCTGCCGCCGCTCACGGTCACCCAGCAGCAGGTCTTCCACTTCCGGCTCCGGGACCCCGGCGCGGCCTGGCCGACGTTCGTGCACAAGGGGCAGCTGCAGCTGTTCGGCCTGCCCTCGGGTGCCGACGGGGGCTCCCGCCCGGCCTTCAAGGTCGCCCAGCACGACGGCGGCACCCCGACCACGGCGTCCGGCCGGGACGGCGTGGTCGACCCGGCGTCGCGGGAGCGGGTCGCCGGGTACGTGGCGGAGTTCCTCCCCGGCCTGGACCCCGAGCCGGTGGCCGAGGCGAGCTGCCTCTACACCACCACCCCGACCGAGGACTTCGTGCTCGACCGGGTCGGTCCCGTCGTCGTCGTCTCGCCGTGCTCGGGCCACGGCGCCAAGTTCGCCGCCCTCGTCGGCGTACTCGCCGCCGACCTCGTGCTGGGCCGGGGGAGCGCGGAGCCCCGGTTCGCCCTGGCGGCGGCCGCGGTGTGGTGACCGGAGGGGATTCGCGGGCGTCACGCCCGCGATCCCACTCCATGGCGGGTCAGCCGTGCTCGCGGACGTGCTGGACGACGAGGGCCGCGGTCCGCCCGGGCGCGAGCTCCGGGATCCAGTGCGGCACGCCCTCGAGCACCTCCAGCCGGTAGGGGGCGTCGACGAAGCGGCGGGTGTGCTCGGTGGCGGCGCGCCCGAGGAAGGCGTCGCCGGTGCTCCACAGGTGCAGTGTCGGCACCCGCACCGTGCCCACCGGGTCGCGCGGGTAGAGCGGCAGCGCCCGGTACCAGGCCAGCGCCGCCGCGAGCGCGCCCGGCTCCCGCATCCGGCGCACGTAGTGCTCGCACACGTCCCGCGGCAGGTCGCTGCGGAGGAACATCCGGCGCAGCGGCTCCCCGCGGCCGGCCAGCAGCAGCAGTTCCGGCAGGAACGGCAGCTGGAACAGGCCCATGTAGTACGACCGCAGCGCCTGGTCGCTGGTGACGATCGCGCGCGTCATCGCCCCGGGGTGCGGCACCGACAGCGCGGTCAGCGTGCGCACCCGCTCCGGGTGCCAGGCGGCCAGGGCCCACGCGATGACGCCGCCCCAGTCGTGCCCGACGACGTGCGCGCTGCCCAGCCCGGCCTCGTCGAGCAGGGCCAGCACGTCGGCGGTGAGCTCGCGCAGCCGGTAGGCCGAGCGGCCGGACGGACGCGCGCTGGGGCAGTACCCCCGCTGGTCGGGGGCGAGCGTGCGCAGCCCCGCGGCGTGCAGGTCGGCGGCGACGGCGGTCCAGGCGGTGGCGTCCTGGGGGAAACCGTGCAGCAGCACCACCGGCTCGCCGTCGGTCGGTCCGCCGTCCCGGACGTCGAAGACCATGCCGTCCCGCCGGAAGCAGTCCACCCCGGCACCCTGCCCCCGGCGCGGCGCCGTCCGCCAGTCGGTCGCGCGCCGCCCGGGCGGGCGACACCGGGCGGCGGGGACTGGCGCAACAGCGGGGGACGGCGACAGGGTGGGTGTGATGACCACCACAACCGACCCCCGGGCCGTCGCGGACACCGTCACCGACCCCGAGCTGCCGATGCTCACGCTCTCCGACCTCGGGGTGCTGCGCGACGTGCGGGTGGAGCGCGACGGGACCGTGGTCGTCGAGATCACGCCGACCTATCCCGGCTGCCCGGCGATGGGGACGATGCACGCGGACCTCGACCGCGCGCTGCGCGAAGCGGGGTTCGCCGACGTCGAGGTCCGCACCGTGCCGGTGCCCGCGTGGAGCACCGACTGGATCACCGCGGAGGGGCGCCGCAAGCTCGTGGAGGCCGGCATCGCCCCGCCGGGCCCCGCCCCGGTGCGCGACGGCGGCCCCGTGTCCCTGCAGCCCGGCCCGACCCGGCGGAGCGTGTCCTGCCCGCTGTGCGGGTCGGCCGACACCGAGGAGCTCAGCGAGGTCAGCGCCACCGCGTGCAAGGCGCTGCGCCGCTGCCGGTCCTGCCGCGAGCCGTTCGAGCACGTCAAGGAGATCTAGCCGATCAGGCCGCCGGCTCCGGGGCCCGCGCCACCGGGTCGGGTCCGGCAGCGGAGGAGCGGATCCGGGACCATGGAGGGCGTGACGGCCACCGCGGAGGAACTGATCGTCCTGGTCGACGACGACGGGACGGCGATCGGCACCATGCCCAAGCCGCTGGTCCACCACGGCGAGACGCCGCTGCACCGCGCCTTCTCCGCCTACCTCTTCGACGCCGCCGGCCGACTGCTGGTGACCCGTCGCGCGGAGGGCAAGCAGACCTTCCCCGGCATGTGGACCAACACCGTCTGCGGACACCCCGGGCCCGGTGAGGACGACGCCGCCGCCATCGCCCGGCGCGCCGCCTTCGAGCTCGGCCTGCGGGTCGCGGAGCTGCGCGCGGCGCTGCCGGCCTACCGCTACCGGGCGGAGTTCCGCGGTGTCGTGGAGAACGAGGTCTGCCCGGTCTACCTGGGCCGCTTCACCGGCACCCCCGCGCCGGACCCGAGCGAGGTCGGCGACTGGGAGCTGCTGGACTGGGCGGCGTTCCGGCGCCGGCAGGAGATCGAGGGCGACGACGCCTGGTCACCGTGGTGCCGGGAGCAGGCGGGCCTGATCGAGGCGGCGGGTCTGCTCCCCCTCTGAAGGGCCGACATGGCCATCCCGGCCCCTGGTGGGGACGGCGGGTAGCGACTGCGGCACGGGGCGTGTCAGCCGCTCGGGACGCCGGTGTCGCTACCGGGGCGCGTGCGACACGCGCCCTAACTTCCGCCGCATGGAGCGCCGCCGGTTCTTGCTCTTCCTCGCCGCGGGTGTCGCCGGGGCGGCCGTCGGCCGCGGGACCGCCGACCTCGTGCACCCCGAGCGCGCGCTCGCCGCGCCCGTCCCCGCCGCGGCCGCGGAGCCGGCGCTGCCGCCCCGGCCGGCCCCGCGGGAACCGCCGCGCGGCGTCGTGGACCGGCTGCCCGGCGAGGGGAGCTCGCTGGCGCTCACCATCGACGACGGCACCAGCTCCGACGTGGTCGCCTCCTTCTGCACGTTCGCGGCCGACAGCGGCGTCCGGCTGACCTTCTTCCCCAACGGGATGTACCGCGCCTGGGAGGAGAACGGCGAGCTGCTGCAGCCGCTGATCGACTCGGGCCAGGTGGCCATGGGCAACCACACCTGGTCCCACCCCGACATCACCACGCTGGGCGACGACGAGGTCGCCGAGGAGATCGGCCGCAACCGCGACTGGCTGGCCAGCACCTTCGGCGTCCGCGACACCCCGTTCTTCCGCCCGCCGTTCGGTGCGCACGACGACCGGACCGACCGGATCTCCGCCGCGGCCGGGCACCCGACGATCGCCCTCTGGAACGGGACCCTGGGGGACCACCGGCCGATCACGCCGGCGGAGCTCATGGCCGCCGCGCGCGAGTGGTTCGCCAGCCAGGCGATCATCGTCGGCCACGCCAACCAGCTGACCGTCGCCTCCGTCTACGACGAGCTGCTGGACCTCATCGCCGAGCGCGAGCTGCAGACGGTGACCCTCGCCGACGTGTGGGCCGCGCCGAGCCTGGCCCACGTCGTCTCGACCTCCGGCTCGGCGCCCATCTCCTGACCGTCTGCTCGACCTGCGGGGGGCCCCGTTGTGGACGAGGCTGGCCAGCGACGCACGGGCGCACAGACGGAGGAGCGGATGGTCGGCAGCGGGACGTTGGCGGGGCGCGTCGCCCTGGTCACCGGCGGGGCGAGCGGCCTGGGCCGGGCCACGTGCCTGGCGCTGGCGGAGGCCGGCGCGCACGTGGCGATCGCCGACATCGACGCGGCGGGCAGCGAGCAGACCGGCAAGCTCGTGGCCGAGGCGGGCGGCACGGCCGACGTCGTCCCGCTCGACGTCACCGACGACGCCAGCCGGCGGCAGGTCGTGCAGCGGCTGTTCGACGAGCACGGCGACGCCTTCGACCTGCTGGTGAACGTGGCCGGCATCGACCGGCCCGGCTACGTCACCGACATCGATCTGGCCGACTACCAGCGGGTGATGGCGGTCAATTGCGAGGGGCCGGTCTTCCTGACCAGCGAGTTCATGAAGCGGGTCCAGCACCTGCCCGAGGGGCGCACCGCCGACGTCGTGCACATCGTGTCGCTGTCGGCGATCACCTCCGGCAGCGGTGCCATCGCCTACAACGGCTCCAAGGCCGGCTTCCTCAACGCGACCCGGTGCATCCAGAGGGAGCTGCGCGAGAAGGCCGTCCGGCAGCCGGACGGCTCGGAGCGGCCGTTCCCGTGCCGGGTGCAGAGCGTCATCCCGGCCGCGATGGACACCCCGATGATGGAGCAGTGGGGCATCCCGTCCCACCTGATGATGCCGCCGTCGGCCGTGGCCGAGATGGTCCGGTACCTCGTCACGCTGCACCCGGCGGCCTTCGTGCCGGAGATGCAGATCGTCCCGCGACTCGAACCCAACTTCCCCCGCTGACCTGCGGTGCCCGCAAGGAGGAGGCGCGGCATGAGCTCCACCGACCCCGACGACCCCACCCCCGACAGCGCGATGGCCTCGGGCACCGACGCCGGTGAGCCGGGCGGCCACCTCGGCCCGGGCGACCTCGCCCCGGACGAGGAGCGGCTGCTCGCCGCCCTCGAGCGCGATGCCCTCGGCGGGTCGCTCTCCCCGGAGGAGACGGCCGCCGAGGTGCGGGCGGCGGAGGACGAGGCGCCGCTGCCGGCCGAGGGCGGCGACCAGGGCGACGGGTTGTCCGCCCGGTTCACCGCCCCGCCGGAGCCCGACTGACTCCGAGCCGGACGGCGACCAGGGCCACGTCGTCCTCCGCGTCGTCGGTGAGCAGCCGGGCGAGCACCTCGTCGCAGACCTCGCCGACCGGCCGGTCGGCGAGGCTCGCCAGCTCGGCGGCCAGCCGGTCGACGCCGTCGTCGAACCCCTGGTCGCGGCGCTCGACCAGGCCGTCGGTGTAGAGCAGCACGGTCGAGCCCGGCTCGAGCAGCGCCTCGCACTCGGGCCGCACCGCGGCCGGGTCGACGCCCAGCAGCAGGCCGGCGCGGGGCGCGGTGAGCGCGCGCGCCACGCCGTCCCGGCCGACCACGAGCGGCGGCAGGTGCCCGGCGCTGGCCCACCGCAGCCGGGTGCCGCCGGACGCCGGTTCCGGCACCAGCCGGCCGACGAGGACGGTGGCCAGCGCGTCGAGCCCCAGGCCCGCGATGGCCGCGTCCAGCCGGGTGAGGACGGCGGCCGGCCCGTCGGCGCTGTCGTAGGCGATGCCGCGCAGCACCCCGCGCAGCTGCGCCATGTCGGCGGCGGCCTCGGTGTCGTGCCCGACGACGTCGCCGATGACGAGCACGGTGGAGCCGTCGGGCTGCTCGAACACGTCGTACCAGTCGCCGCCGACCTGGGCCTCGCGCGCGGCGGGTACGTAGCGCACCGCGACCTCGAGGTCGGCGCGCTGCGGCGGCTCGGTGAGCAGGCTGCGCTGCAGGGTCTCCGCGGCGCGGACCTGGCTGCGCGAGCGCGCGTAGAGCGCCTCCAGCAGGTGGGTGCGCAGCTCGAGGACCTCGGTCACCTCCTGCGCCGACCACGGCTCGGAGCGGTCGCGGACGGTCTCCCGCCAGCGGTCGAAGCTCTTGCGCGGGCTGAGCCGCACCTCGTCGCCCTCGCGCTCGGCGATCGCCTTGTTGTGCGGGTCGCCACCCCAGTCGACGGTGCGCACCGCCTCGGCGCGGTGCCAGAGCACGAACTGCCCGTCGGGGAGCGGGACGACCAGCACGCCGCAGGCGGGGTCGGCGTCCAGGCCGGGCGCCGACCGCGGCAGGGAGTCGGTGGCCACGACGTCCTCGTCCTGGGCCGCCGCCCACGCGGCGACCGCCTCGGCGGCCCCCTCCGGCAGCGGCGCGCCGCGGCTGCCGGAGTGCCGCTGCAGGGAGAGCACGACGCCGTCGGCCGGCAGCAGGTCCAGGAGGTCAGGGGAGCCGAGCAGGGTGTCGACCAGCGGGCGGTCCTCGTCGAGGGTGGCGGCGGTCAGCCAGGCGAGGGTGGAGCGCACCCGCAGCGCGCGGTGCACCTCGTCCTCCTCGGCGCGGTCGACCAGGCGCAGCGACAGCGTGGAGCCGAGGAACTCCGCGGCCGCCCGGGTGGCGTAGGGCGGGGCGTGTGGCCCGGTGTAGTGGTGGCAGGCGATGAGGCCCCACAGCCGGTCGTCGCGCAGCAGGGAGATCGACATGGAGGCGCGCACCCCCATGTTCTGCAGGTACTCGACGTGGATCGGCGAGACGCTGCGCAGCGTCGAGTAGGTGAGGTCCAGCGGGTGACCGGAGGCCGGCCACGCCGCGGGCCACAGCCGGGCCGGCACGTAGTCGACGTCGGAGATCAGCCGGATCCAGTTCTTCTCGTACAGCGCCCGCGCCTGGGCCGGGATGTCCGAGGCGGGGTAGTGCAGGCCGAGGAACGCGTTGAGCCCCGGTGCCTTCGCCTCGGCGACCACCTCGCCGTTGTGGTCGGCGTCGTAGCGGTAGACCATCACGCGGTCGAACCCGGTGAGCTGGCGGACCGCGTGGGCGGTGATGTCGTAGAGCTCCTGCAGCGTCGAGGCGCGGTTGAGCTCGCCGACCGTCCCGCGCACCGCCTGGTAGGTGTTCGGGAAGGAGAACGGCCGCGGCCCGAACGCCGGCTCCAGTTCGACGACGAGGGTGGACGCCGGCGGCATGCCCTCTCCGGCGCTGCCGGTGACCGCCCGGTGCAGCAGCGCGTCGACCGGGCGCGGTCCGCCGTCGACGTCGAGGGTGAGCTCGACCGGGTTGCGCTCGCGGAGGTCGCCGAAGGCGCTGGCCGACCGCGCCACGGCCTCGGCCTGCGCGACCCCGAGCACCTCGGTCAGCGGCCGCCCGAGGGCGTCGGACGCGGCCACGCCGACCAGGTCGGCGAGGTTCTCCGACACCTGCTGGACCACGAGGTCGGGCTCGCTCACCGCGAGGAGCACGCCGCGGGGCTGGATGCTGCCCGGGACGTGGATCGGCTCGTGCTCGCAGTTCGTGAGGTCGATCGGCGTGCCGGGCGGCAGCAGCTGCAGTCCCGGGGCGGCGTCGCTCACGCGTCGACCGCCACCGGCGCGCACCAGGCGGCGAGCGCGGCGAAGGTGTCCCGCGCGGCGCCGACCAGCCGGTCGGCGTCCCCGCCGGCGGCGACCCGCCGGCGGACGGCGCGCCGGTAGGCGTGCCACATGGCGCCGGTCTCGGTGCCGTACGGGGAGAACGCGCCCACCCGGACGTCGGGGCCGAGCGTGGGCAGGTCCGCCAGGTGCCGGGAGATGAACGTGCCGCCCAGCGTGGAGCCCTCCAGTACGTAGAGGCGGCCCAGCGCCTGGTCGGTGTCCTCGACGGCCGGCAGCCGCGGTCCGGCCGCGGGCCCGTCCCCGGCGTCCAGCGCCGCGAGGTCGCGGGCGAAGAGGTGGGCGCGGCGGCGGCGGGACCACGTCACGCTCGCGGCGTCGGCCGGCTCGCGGCGGGCCCAGTCGTCGAGGCCGGCCTCGGCCGACCGCCAGAACGCGTGCAGCCGGCCGAGCACGCAGACCAGGCGGTCGCGGCTCAGCTCCGGGTCCATCAGCCCGAGCGTGGACTCCACCTGCTCGTGCTCGCCGGCCGTCGCCGAGCGGAGCACCGTGAGGACGTCGGCGCGCCCCGCATCTCGAGGCAACGCCTCTCCTCCCACAGCCATCAGCTACCCGAGGGTAGGGGACGCATGCGTGACCTGCCCGGATGGCCCGGTGCGCCCTGCAACCGATCAGCGTCAGGACCGGACGGTGGCCAGCCGGGCGGCGCGCACCGACGCGTGCACCAGGAGGCGGACGTCGCCGTCGGCGAGGTCGAGCCCGGTGAGCTCCTCGATCCGGGCCAGCCGGTAGTAGAGCGTCTGCCGGTGGATCCGCAGCGCGTCGGCGGCCCGGGCCGCCGACGCCCCGGTGTCCAGCCACACCTCGGCGGTCTCGGCGAGCACCGCGTCGGCCAGCAGCGCCGTGACGGCCGGGTCGGGGCCGGGCAGCGCGGCGGCCAGCCGCCAGCCGCCCAGCTCGTCCCAGTGCGCCACCGGCGAGAACCGGGGGACGGCCGCGGCCACCTCGGCCGCGGTGCGGGCCTGAGCCCACTGCCCGGCCAGCCCCGCGGTGCCCCGGCCGACGGCGGAGAAGCCGGCGGTGCTGCCCGGCGGCAGGGTGGCCAGCGCGGCCGCGGTGAGCGCACCGGCCGGCCGGAGGTCGCCGGGTCCGGGCAGCGGCACGAGGACGGCGGCGGCCGGGGCGGGCTCGGCCAGCACCGCGGCGACCGCGCCGGCGGTCGGGGGACGCCAGGCCGGGGCCAGCGAGCCGCCGCCTGGCCGGAACGCGACGAGCACGAGGGCGGCGTCGGCGCCCCACACCCCGGCGAGCGTGCGCTCGGCCTGGGCGCGGGCCGCCGCGGAGCCGGTCAGGGCCGTGGTCAGCGGCCGGCCCAGGTCCCCGGCCGACCACTCCCGCTCGGCGAGCAGCCGGCCGGCCTCGGCAGCCAGCTCGACGGCGGAGTCCAGGGCGGGGTCGCCGGGTGCGGTCCGCCCGCCGTCGAGCAGCCACAGGTACCCGTGCGTGCGCCCGCCGTGCCGCACGGGGAGCAGCAGCCGGGTGAGGATCCCGGCGGCCGGATCCTCCGGCGTGCGCAGCGGCTGCTCGGCGTCGGCGATGCCGAAGTCCTCGAACCAGCGCCGGGTGGCCGGGTCGGACCGGCGGGTGAGGATCGAGCGGGTCCGGACGGCGTCCATGACCGGCGCGTCCTCGCCGTCGACCGGGTGGGCGCAGAACGCCAGCAGGGTGAAGTCGACGTCCTCGAGGGTGGCGGGCGCGCCGAGCACGCCGGAGACCCGGTCCACCAGGTCCTGCAGCTCGTCCCGCACGCCCACCTCCAGGCTGTACAACTGTATGAGAGAGACCGTACGTCCGTCGCTGGTGGCGGAGTCCGCGGCTGCCTAGCGTCGGTGTCGTCGCAGTCCCCGGCGCCGGAGGTGGCCCCGTGCTCTCGCAGAAGGCCTTGTTGCTCGGCGCCTCGCGGCGGCCGGAGCTGCGCCGGCTGGTCACCGGCAACCCCGCCACCCGCCGCGTCGTCGACCGGTTCGTCGCCGGGGAGGCCCTCGACGACGTGCTGACCGTCGTCCGCCGGCTCACCGGCGAGGGCATCGCGGTGACCCTCGACCACCTCGGCGAGGGCATCACCGACCGCGCCGAGGCGGTGCGTTCCCGCGACGCCTACCTGGCGCTGCTCGACGGCCTGGCGCCGCTCGGCCTGGGGCGTGCGGCCGAGGTCTCGGTGAAGCTGTCGGCGTTCGGCCAGGCGCTGCCCGGCGGGGGCACCGACCTGGCGCTGGAGATGGTCCGCCCGGTGGCCGAGGCCGCCAGCGCGATCGGCACCACGGTGACCCTCGACATGGAGGAGTCGTACACCGTCGACTCCACCCTCGCCGTCCTCGCCGAGCTGCGCCGGGACCACCCCGGCACCGGCGCGGTCCTGCAGTCCGCGCTGCACCGCACGCTCGACGACGCCGCGGCGCTGGCCGTGCCCGGCTCGCGGGTGCGCCTGGTCAAGGGCGCCTACGACGAGCCGCCGGCGGTCGCCTTCCAGGGCCGCGCCGACGTCGACGCCGCCTACGCCCGCTGCCTCGGCGTCCTGATGCGGGGCCCCGGCTACCCCATGGTCGGCAGCCACGACCCGCGGCTGATCGCCATCGCCCAGCGGCTGGCCACCGTGGCCGGCCGGGCACCGGACTCCTGGGAGGTGCAGATGCTCTACGGCATCCGCACCACCGAGCAGCGCCGGCTGGCCGCGGCCGGGTGCACCGTGCGGGCCTACGTGCCCTACGGCGACGACTGGTACGGCTACTTCATGCGCCGCCTGGCCGAGCGGCCCGCCAACCTGCGCTTCTTCCTGCGTTCCCTCGTCACCACCTCCTGAGAGGGGTCCTGTCATGGACGCCGTCACCCGTGTTCCCGCGCCGCTCAACGAGCCGGTGCTGACCTACGCGCCCGGTTCGCCGGAGCGCGCCGCGCTGCAGGCCCGGCTGGCCGAGCTGGCCGCCGACCCGGTGGAGCTGACGATGACCCTCGGCGAGAGCCGGCGGATGGCCGGCGGGGAGCGGTTCGACGTGGTGCAGCCCCACCGGCACGCCGCGGTGCTGGGCACCGCCGCGCACGCCACGCACGCCGACGCCGAGCAGGCGCTGCGGTGCGCGAAGGAGGCCGCGGCGGGCTGGCGGGAGCTGTCCTTCGACGACCGCGCGGCGGTGTTCCTGCGCGCCGCGGACCTGCTGGCCGGGCCGTGGCGGCAGACGCTGAACGCCGCCACCATGCTCGGGCAGAGCAAGACCGCAGTCCAGGCCGAGATCGACAGCGCCTGCGAGCTGATCGACTTCTGGCGGTTCAACGTGCACTTCGCCCGGCAGATCCTGGCCGAGCAGCCGGCCTCCTCGCCCGGGGTGTGGAACCGGACCGACCACCGGCCGCTGGAGGGCGTGGTGTACGCGATCACCCCGTTCAACTTCACCGCGATCGCCGGCAACCTGCCCACCGCGCCGGCGCTGATGGGCAACACCGTGGTCTGGAAGCCCGCCCCCACCCAGCAGTTCGCCGCGCACTTCCTGATGCGGCTGCTGGAGGCCGCCGGCCTGCCGCCGGGAGTGATCACCATGGTCACCGGCACCGGAGTGGAGGTGTCCGACGTGCTGCTGGCCGACCCGGACCTGGCCGGCATCCACTTCACCGGATCCACCGCGGTGTTCCAGCAGCTGTGGCGCACCGTGGGGGCCAACATCGACCGCTACCGGGGCTATCCGCGGATCGTCGGGGAGACCGGCGGCAAG
>NZ_JALPKQ010000053.1:0-31568 GCF_051383655.1 Geodermatophilus sp. CPCC 205761 | reverse complement strand
CGCGGCGGCCGGGTGCGGGCGGCGGGACCCGCGGCCGGATCCGCTCCGGCTCACCTCCGCGCCGGACCGCCGGCGGCGGTGGACCCGGGCGCCGGACCGGCCCGCGGCCGGGGGGCGGGTCCGCGGGGCTCACCCCGCCAGGCTCTCACGGTCCGCGGAGTCTCCGGGACACCTCGCAGCCCCGGCGTGTGTCGGACCGGGACGTCTCGCGACGGGCGCTCAGGACGCCTGCGCGCCGAGCGGTTCCGCCGCGCCGTCCGACCCCACCGACCGGGTCGCGGCCGCCTCGGCGGCGTCCTCCGCGAGGGCGAGGACGGCCCGGGCGGTCGGCTCCGCGGCCTCCATCATCGCGACGTGCCCCACGCCCTCGAGCAGGAGCAGCCGGCCGTCGGGGACGGCGGTGGCCAGCCGCGGCGCCAGGGCCGGGTCGACCAGCCGGTCGCGGTCCCCCCAGACCACCAGCGTCGGCGGCCGCAGCCGGCGCGCCGCACGCCAGGCGTTGGCCGCGCCCACCCGGAGGTAGGAGGTGATCAGGCCGCGCATGCTGCGGGTCAGCGCGCGCACGGCCCACGGCTGCCCGGCCCGCTCACGCATCTCCTCCAGCGCCTGGTCCAGCCGCGCGCGCGGCACCCGGGACGGGTCGCCGAAGCACATCGCCAGCATCCCGCGCACCTGCTGCTCGGGCGTCACGCCGGTCAGCCGCCGCTCGGCCAGCGCCGGCACGCCGGGCAGGAGGAGCAGCGGGAGGGCGCGGCTGAACACCGAGGGCACCCGGTACACCGGCATCGCCGGGGACACCAGGGTCAGCGTGGCCACGAGGTCGGGCCGGCGGGCGGCCACGAGCAGCGACACCAGCCCGCCCAGCGAGTTGCCCACCAGGTGCAGCGGCCGCCCCGCGCCCTCCCCCGGCTCCGCGGCGATCCGCTCCAGCAGGTCGACGACGGCCCGCACGTGCCCCCGGACGGAGTACGCGCTGCGGGCCGGCGGGTGCGAGCGCCCGAACCCGGGCAGGTCCACCGCCCACCCGTCGAAGCGGACCGCGAGCAGCGCGGCGAGGTCGGTCCAGTTGGTCGACGCCCCGCCGAGGCCGTGCACGTACAGCACCCGCTCCCGCGGGGCGCCGTCCCGACGACCGTCGACCGGCCCGGTCCACGGCGTCCGCCGGACGAAGACCTCCCCGCCCCGGACCGGCACCGGCCCACCGGGCCACGGCGGGGGCACCGCGTCGGTGCGGGGCAGCGGAACGGTGGACAGGCGGGCCGGGACGGCGGGCGGGGCGGACGGCGTGCGCATCACCCGCCGACGGTAGGTCAGCGCCGCACGCAGGGCGCATCCCCGTGACCCGCCGGTAACATCCGGACGTCATGTCGCTGCCCCGGCCCGTTCCCGCGCCCGCCCGCCGATCGTCCCGCCTGCCCCGCGGCGCCCGGCGGCTGCAGCTGCTGCAGGCCGCGCAGGAGGTCTTCGTCGCGCAGGGCTACCACGCGGCCGCGATGGACGACATCGCCGACCGGGCCGGCGTCAGCAAGCCGGTGCTCTATCAGCACTTCCCCGGCAAGCGGGAGCTGTACGTGGCCCTGCTCGAGCAGCAGGTCACCGAGCTCACCGACCGGGTGCGCGACGCGATGTCCGGCACCGACGACAACCGCACGCGGGTCAACGGCGCCGTGGGCGCCTACTTCGACTTCATCAACACCGAGGGCTCGGCGTTCCGGCTGGTGTTCGAGTCCGACCTGCGCAACGACGACGAGGTGCGGGCGCTCGCCGACCGCGGCCACCACTCCTGCGTGGAGGCGATCGCCGAGGTCATCGCCGCCGACACCGGCGTCGACCGGGAACGGGCGCTGCTGCTCGCCTCGGGCATGACCGGGCTCGCCGAGACCAGCGCCCGCTGGTGGCTGGACCGCAAGGGCACGGTGTCCCGCGACGAGGCGGTGGCCCTCATGACGGCGCTGTCGTGGCGGGGGATCTCCAACTTCCCCCGGCTCGAGGGCGGCGAGCACGCCGCGCACTGAGCGCGACGTTTCGCTGACGGCGCACCCGCACCGCCGGTCGGCGGTTCTGCGGCTGCACTAGCGTGGAAGACAGCCGCGCAACTCGAGGAGGCATCCCCCGTGGAAGTCAAGATCGGTGTCCAACACTCCCCCCGGGAGCTGGTCATCGACAGCCCCCAGACCCCCGACGAGATCGCCAGCGAGGTGGCGAAGGCCATGTCCGGCGCGACGAAGGACGGCCTGCTGACCCTGGTCGACGACCGTGGCCGCCGGGTTCTCGTCCCGGTCGACCGCATCGCCTACGTGGAGATCGCGCAGCCCGACCAGCGCCGGGTGGGTTTCATCGCCGGAGCGTAGGACCTGGAGGAGGCCCCGGTGCAGGGGCCCGCGCCGAGCTTGCGAGGCGTGGGGGGCACCGGGGTCCTTTCACAGGTCGACGACGGTGCGCCAGGCCTCCCGCGGGCCGGCGGTCTCGGCGACCAGCTCCTCGTACAGCGCGGCGATCCGGTCCGGCGTGATCTGCCGGTCCTCCCCCACCAGCCCGCGGATCGTCGCGGTGGCCACGTGCACGCCGCGGGGGGCGAGGTCGGCGGCCAGGGCGCCGACGAGCGAGCGCAGCGCCGCCTTCTGGACGCCGAGCGTGGGCAGCGCCGCCATGGGCCGGTCCGCCGTCCCGCCGCCGGTGGCCAGGACCGTGCCGGCGCCGCGCCCGGCCATCCCCGGCAGCACCGCGCGCACCGCCGTCTGCAGGGCGACGACGCCGGCCGCGAGATCGGCGGTCAGCTGTTCGGGCGTGAGGTCGGCGGCGGGGACCTCCCGGCCCACCGAGACGTTGTGCAGCAGCGCGTCCACCGGTCCGGCCGCGGCGATCAGCTCCCCGATGGCGGCGGTCAGCGCGGCGGCGTCGCCGGCATCCGCGACGGCGGAGGCGGCCTCGACCCCGTCGGCCGCGAGGCCGGCGCAGAGCTCCGCCACCACCTCCCGGCGCCGGGCGACCAGCGAGACCGACCAGCCGGCCGCACCGAACCGGCGGGCGGTGGCCGCCGCGATACCCGGCCCGGCGCCCACGACGAGCAGGTGCGGCACGACGACTCCCGTCAGGGGTTGAGACCGAGCGTCTTCATCCGCTCGGTGTGCGCGGAGGTGATCCGGGCGATGAGCCGGCCGATCCCCGCGAGGTCCCCGGTGCCCGCCATGATCAGCCGGGCCAGCTCCTCGCGCTCGGCGACGACCGCCTGCGACTGGGTGATGGCCTCGCCCACGAGCCGCCGTCCCCACAGGGCCAGCCGGCCGGCGACGGTCCGGTGGGCCGCGATCGCCGCCCGGACCTCCCGCACGGCGAAGTCCGCGTGCCCGGTGTCGGCGAGCACGTCGAGGATCAGCGCCTGGTCCGGGTCGGGCAGGAAGGTGGCGATCTCGCGGTAGAAGTCGGCCGCCAGTCCGTCACCGACGTAGGCCTTGACCAGCCCCTCCAGCCAGGTGCGGGGGCGGGTGCTCTCGTGGAAGGCGTCCAGCGCCGCCACGAACGGCGTCATCGCCTCGGTGGGGTCGGCGCCGAGCTCGGTCAGGCGCGCGGTGAGCCGGGCGTGGTGACCGATCTCCGCGGCCGCCATCTCCGCCAGCGCCGCCCGCCCGGCGAGCGTCGGGGCGAGGCGGGCGTCCTCGGCGAGCCGGTCGAACGCGGTCAGCTCCGCGTAGGCCAGCACCCCCAGCAGGTCGACGACGGCGCGGTTGTCGGCCGTGCTCACGGGCGGCTCCAGGGCTCGGCGGGCGGACGCGGCGGCCGTCTCGCACGAGGCGCCCGAGCGGACCGGACAGCGCGGCGCGAGGAGGCTAACCGGTGCGCAGGTTACGATGGGAATCGGCGAGCCCTCCGGTTCGCTAGGACATCTGTGCGCTGACGACCGCTGGACGACGCTCCTCGAGGGCTGTCTCCCGGGCCGAACCCGAACGCCCGGTTCTGCTGGCTGCGTTGGCGCTGGAACCCATCCCGCGACCACCCAGCGGGACGGCTCCGACGCAGCGGACCCCCGCCGCCGGCGCCGTCCCCCAGCAGACCAGAGGCGAGAGCACTGACCTCCATCGAGAACACCACCACCACCGACCTCGAGCACGCCGAGACCGGCGCCCCCGCGCCCGAGGAGCTGGAGTCGCAGGTCGAGGAGCTGGGCGGCGCACCCGTCGCCCCGGACAGCCCGCTGTTCAGCGACTTCGACGTGCATCCCGACGTCATCGCCGCCCTGGCCGAGGTCGGGATCACCCGCACCTTCGCCATCCAGGAGTTGACCCTCCCGCTGGCGCTGGCCGGGCACGACCTCATCGGGCAGGCCCGCACCGGCACCGGCAAGACCCTCGGCTTCGGCGTCCCGATGCTGCAGCGCGTCGTCCCCCCGGCCGAGGGCGGTGACGGCGTACCGCAGGCGCTGGTCGTCGTCCCCACCCGTGAGCTCTGCGTCCAGGTCTCCCGCGACCTGGCGACCGCCGGTGCCAAGCGCGGCATCCGCGTGCAGGCCATCTACGGCGGCCGGGCCTTCGAGCCGCAGGTCCAGTCGTTGCAGAACGGCGTCGAGATCGTCGTCGGCACCCCGGGGCGACTGCTCGACCTGGCCCAGCGCGGCGACCTGATCCTCGGCAAGGTCAAGGTCCTCGTGCTCGACGAGGCCGACGAGATGCTCGACCTGGGCTTCCTGCCCGACATCGAGCGGATCCTGGCGATGGTCCCGGACAAGCGGCAGACGATGCTGTTCTCCGCGACGATGCCCGGGCCGATCGTGACCCTGTCGCGTTCGTTCATGACGCAGCCGACGCACATCCGGGCGCACGGCAACGACGAGGGCTCGACCGTTCCGCAGACGACCCAGTTCATCTACCGGGCGCACAACCTGGACAAGCCCGAGCTGCTCTCCCGCGTGCTGCAGTCACGCGACCGTGGCCTGGTCATGGTGTTCTGCCGCACCAAGCGCACCGCCCAGAAGGTCGCCGACGAGCTGGTCGAGCGCGGTTTCGCCGCGGCGGCCGTGCACGGTGACCTCGGCCAGGGCGCCCGCGAGCAGGCGCTGCGCGCCTTCCGCAGCGGCAAGGTCGACGTGCTGGTCGCCACAGACGTCGCCGCCCGCGGCATCGACGTCACCGGGGTCAGCCACGTCGTCAACTACCAGTGCCCCGAGGACGAGAAGACCTACCTGCACCGGATCGGCCGCACCGGCCGGGCGGGCAGCGAGGGTGTCGCGGTGACCCTGGTCGACTGGGACGACATCCCGCGGTGGCAGCTGATCAACAAGGCGCTGGACCTCGACTTCACCGACCCGCCGGAGACCTACTCCACCTCCCCGTGGGTCTACTCCGACCTGGACGTGCCCGAGGGCGCGACCGGCCGGCTGCCCCGCGCCCAGCGCACCCGCGAGGGGCTGGACGCCGAGACCCTCGAGGACCTCGGCGAGACCGGCAAGCGCACCCGCGGAGGCTCGCGCGGCCCCGCCCGCGAGGACGAGGCTCCCCCGGCCGCCCCCCGCACCAACCGACCGCGCCGGCGCACCCGCGGTGGCGGGACCGGCGCGGCCGACACGGCAGCCCCGGCCGCGGCCGACGCCCCTGCCGGCGAGACCGGTGAGTCGGGTGAGTCCGGCGCCTCCGGCGAGGCGGCCAAGCCGCGCCGGCGGCGTCGTCGTCGCGGTGGCGCCACCCGCGGCTCCGCCGAGCCGGCCGCCTGAGACGCCGCAGCGGTGGGTCCGCGCCGCCCGCCGCCGCGGGTGTGGATCTGGACGGCGGCCACCCTCGCGCTCGTCGTCCTGGCCGCCCTGCTGTGGCGCGGCTCGGACGCGGCGGCGACCCGCAGCACCACGGCTGAACCGGCCGGCGTCCCCTCGGGGGCGCCGGCCGGCGCCGTCTCCACGGTCTGGACTGCCCCGACCACCGGCGAGGCGGCGGTGCACGGCGGCCGCGTCGTGGTCGGCGACCGGCACGGGGTGCGCGCACTCCACGTCGGGACCGGCGACGTGGCCTGGCAGTACAGCCGCGCCAACGCCCGGCTCTGCGACTGGACGCTGATCGGCAGCGTCGTGGTCGCGGTCTTCCGCACCGAGGACCGCTGCGACGAGGCCGTGGCGCTGGCCGTCGACACCGGCGTGCGCTCGTGGACGCGGAACGTCAGCTACCGCTCCGACGTGACGCTGCACAGCACCAACGGGATCGTCCTGGCCGTCGCCCCCACCGGCGTGGTCACCATCGACCCGGTCGGGGACGGCACCCGCTGGCGGCAGCCGGCCGGCGAGGGCTGCCGGATCGTCGACGCCGACGTCGGGCAGGCGGGGGTCGTCGTCCTGCAGCGGTGCGCGGGGACGTCGGCCTGGCAGCTGCGGCTCTTCGACGGCTTCGAGGGCGCGGCTCGGTGGACCCGCGACGTCCCGGAGGGGACGGTGCTGGCCGGCGTCGACCGGGCGGTGGCCGTCGCGGGTGCGGACGGCGTCCACCTGCTCGCCGCCGGCGACGGCACCCCCGTGGGGAACCCGCTCCCCGGCACGGCCGCCCGGATGACGGGGCTCGGCGACACCGCACTGGTCCTGGCGGACGGGGAGCTCTCCGCCGTCGACCAGACCACCGGCGCCCTCCGCTGGCAGGTGCCCGCGACCGGGCTGCCGTCCGGCGCGGCGGCCGGCAAGCTGCTGTCCCCCGTGACCGCCGTCCCGGTCCCGGAGGGCGGCACCGTCGTGCTGCGCGACCTCGCGACCGGGGACGAACTCGGCCGTACCACCGTCGCCGGCCTGCCGGCGGACGCGCTGGTCACCGTCGCGGGGCCGGTCGTCGTCGCCGGGGAGCCCGATCGGGTGGTCGCCTCGCGCTGAGCCGTCCGCGAGGGTGGAGCCGGGGGCGACACCGCCGCGCCGGGCGGGGTTGACTGGGGGCATGGTGATGCCCGCCGGTCCCGACGACAGCGCCCCGCTCTCCATCGCCCCGGACGACCTGCGGCAGCTGGCCGACCACGACGCCCGCCACCGGACGTTCGCCGGCGGGGCCGGGCCGCTCGTCGCGCTGGACACCGAGGGCGACGGGGAGAGCGGCACCGTCCTCATGGTGGCCGGCTACACCGGCAGCAAGGAGGACTTCGCGCCCCTGCTGCGGCCCCTGTGCGGCGCCGGCTACCGCGTGATCGCGCTCGACCAGCGCGGCCAGTACGAGTCGCCCGGCCCCGACGACCCCTCCCGCTACACCGTCGCCGAGCTGGCCGGTGACCTGGTCGCCGTCGCCCGGGAGCTGCGCGCCGGGTGCCGCGTCCTGCACCTGGTCGGGCACAGCTTCGGCGGGCTGGTCAGCCGGGCCGCCGTCCTGGCCGAGCCGTCGCTGTTCACCTCCCTGACCCTGCTCGGCTCCGGCCCGTCGCGGCTGGTCGGTCCGCGCGCCGAGCTGCTCGACCACCTCGCCCCCCTGCTGGACGCCGGCGGCGTGGAGCTGGTGCACGAGACCCTCGAGCAGCTGTCGATGACCGACCCGAAGGCACAGTCCGTCCCCGCCCCCACCCGGGCGTTCCTGACCCGGCGGTTCCTGGCCAACAGCGAGGCCGGCCTGCGCGGCATGGCCGACGCGATGACCGGCGAGCCGGACCGGGTGGCGGAGCTCGCGGCCACGGGGGTGCCGGTGCTGGTCGCGCACGGAGCCGCGGACGACGCGTGGACGCCGGCCGCCCAGGCGGACATGGCGCGGCGGCTCGGTGCCCCCTGCGAGGTCATCCCGGGGTCGATCCACTCCCCCGCCATCGAGAACCCGCACCGGCTGCTCGCGGTGTTCCTCGGCTTCTGGGCCTCGGTCACGGCCGGGTCCGCGGCCCGGCCGTGACGCCCTCGGCCCGGGACTGGACCCCGGAGGAGGACCTGCTCGGGTTCTTCGGTCCCGACAGCGTCACCTGGCGGGTGCACGCCGACCCGGTGTTCTCCGTCGGCGGGCTGCGGGCGCTGCTGCTCCAGGCACTGCACCCGGTGGCGATGGACGGCGTGGCGACCCTCTCCGAGGGCTTCCGCACCGACCCGTGGCCGCGCCTGGCCCGCACCGCCGCCTACGTCGACACCGTGACCTTCGGTACCCGCCGCGAGGCCGTGCGGGCGGTGCGGCGGGTGCGCGGCATCCACCGGCGGCTGGCCGGCGTGGAGCCGGAGAGCGGCCGCGCCTACCGGGTCGACGACCCCAACCTGCTGCTGTGGGTGCACTGCTGCGAGGTCGACTCGCTGCTCGACGTCGCCCGCCGGGCCGCGGTGGTGACCACGGACACCGACGCCGACCGGTACGTCGCCGAGCAGGTGACCGCCGCCGCCCTCGTCGGTTGCACCGAGGCCGAGGTGCCGCGCACCGTCGCGGAGCTGGCCGGCTACTTCGCCCGCGTCCGGCCGTCGCTGGCCCTCACCCCGGCCGCCCGCGACGCGATGCGGCTGGTGGTCACCCCGCCGATGCCGGCCTGGGTGCGCTTCCTGACGCCGGCCCGCCCGGCGTGGGGCACGCTGGCGTCCCTCGCGGTGGCGACGCTGCCGCAGTGGGCCCGGCGGATGTACTCGCTGCCCGGGTTCGGCGTGACCGACCCGGCGGCGACGGGGGCGGTGCGGGCGTTCCGGCTGGCGGTGCTGCGGCTGCCCCAGCGGGCCCGGCGCTCCCCCATCGTGTGGGCGGGCCTCGAGCGGGTGGCCCGGGCGCAGCCGGTCAGCGCGTGAGGTCGTCGTCCTCGGCGAGGAAGCTCCAGGTCTCCCGCGACGGCGTCGCGGCCTGACCGGTCGGGCAGCTGGGCCGGAAGTCGCACCAGCCGCACTGCCGGCCCGGGGCGGCCGGGAACGCGGCGTCCCGGTCCTGCCCCTCGTCGACCGCCGCGGTGGCCGTGCCGATGTCGGCGGCGATGTCCTCGGCCCGCCGGACGTGGTTGGCCAGCGACCGCTCGGTGTGCTCGAACGCGGCCACCGTGCCGCTGGGCAGGTGGTGCAGCTCGACCCGGTTGCACGGCCGGCGGAGCGTGCGGCGCACGCCCAGCACGTAGGCGGCCAGTGCGGGTGAGCCCCGCGCCTCGTCGTCGGTGCAGACCGCCCGGCCGGTCTTGTAGTCGACGACGACGAGCTCGTCGCCGCGCTGGTCGATGCGGTCGATCCGGCCCGACAGCGCCAGCCGCTCGGTCGTGGCGGCGACCTGCCGCTCGGTACCGACCGGCTCGTCGGCCGGGTCCAGACCACCGACGTAGTCGGTGAGCCACCCCGCCGCCCGGGCCCGCCAGCGGTCGGCCTGCTCGGCGTCGCGGAAGCCGGCCGTCGACCAGACGGAGTAGAGCAGCTGCCGGGCGCCGGCCGTCGTCCGCTTCTCCAGGGCCAGCTCCCACCACGAGCGCAGCGCGGCGTGCACCGCGGAGCCCACCGTGTTGTGCGCCCACGCCGGGCCCTTGGGCGGGGTCGGCCGGTCGAGGTAGGCGAACCGGTAGCGGCGCGGGCAGTCGGCGAACGAGGCGAGCTTGCTCGGCGTCGCCGGGAACAGCCGGCGCGGCATGCCCGGCATCTCCAGCTGCGACTGCGCGGTTCCCGACTGCACCACGCCTCCACGCTAGCCGCCGCGGGCGACGGTCCCGGCGTCAGTCGCGGTACGGCGCGGCGCCGGTGCCGGCCGCCAGCAGCGCCTCCAGCTGGTCCGGCGCGGTGGTGCAGGCGGCGATCGGCGTCGTCTTGTTGGTGCCGTGGTAGTCGCTCGAGCCGGTGACCAGCAGGTCCATCTCACCGGCCAGACCCCGGAGGTGCTCGCGCTCCTGCTCGTCGTGGTCGGGGTGGTCGACCTCCAGGCCGAGCAGGCCGGCGCCGACCATCGCGGCGATCGCCTCGTCCCCGACGACCCGGCCCCGCTTGGTGGCCAGACCGTGGGCGAAGACCGGCACCCCGCCGGCGGCCCGGACCAGCGCGATCCCGGCCAGGACGTCGGTGTCGGCCTTGGCCACGTAGTAGGGGCTGCGGTGGTGGAGCAGGGTGGCGAAGGCGTGGTCGACGGACTCGACGACACCGGCCTCCACCAGGGCCCGCGCGACGTGCGGCCGGCCGACCACCCCGCCCTGCGAGCGCTCGACGATCTCGGCCCAGGCCACCGGGTAGCCAGCCGCGGCGAGGGCGTCCACGATGCGCTCCCCGCGGCCGAGCCGCTCGGTGCGCAACCTGGTCCGCTCGGCGGCGAGGGCGGGGTGCTCGGGGTCGAACAGGTAGGCCAGCAGGTGGACGCTGATCGGTGGCGCGCCGCCGGGGAACCAGCGGCAGGACAGCTCCATCCCGGGGACGACGGTCAGCCCTGCCGGCCGGGCCTGCTCCACCTCCGCCCAGCCCGCCGTCGTGTCGTGGTCGGTGAGCGCGACGACGTCCAGGTCGGCCGCTCGCGCCGTCGCCAGGAGTTCGGCCGGGGTCTCGGTGCCGTCGGAGACCGACGAGTGGGTGTGCAGATCGATCCTCATCACCGGTCAGACTGCCCGTCCCGGGGGCCGGCCACCCGCGGTGGCCGGCCGCGGCGCGGCCGCTCCCCCGCGATCGGCCGGGTGTCCCGGCGCCCGACGCGGCGGCGGCGCGACGACCGCGGGTCGAGGTTGCCCTCGTCGTCCCCGGTGTCGGCGCCGTCGGCACCGAACAGCAGGTTGCTGACCTTGCGGTAGAGCAGGTCCGCCCGCGGGAGGTAGGTGATCTCCGACAGCGCCTGCTGCTGCCCCGCCGACTCGAAGCGGAAGGTGCCGTACCCCAGCACCTGCCCCACCAGCGTCTCCTTGTAGGTGAGGTCGGTGATCCGGCGCAGCGGCAGCAGCGCCACGGTGCGGACGATGATGCCGCTGGTCAGCAGGACGCGGCGATTGGTGACGAGGAAGTGCCGCATCCACCACTCGCCGATCCGCAGCGAGAGGTAGACCGCCACACCGACGAGCACGAGGAAGCCGGCCGTCGTCGACACCCGGTTGCGCGGGTCGAGCAGCAGCAGCCACCCGCCGGCGACGAGCAGCGGGAGGCCCTTGGCGATCGGTTCGATGAGCACGGCCCAGTGCCGGCGGGTGGCGACGACCGGAGGGTGCTCGTGCGGCAGCAGGTACTTCTCGGCGTCCTTGCTCCAGCGCGGCCGCCGGCCCTCGGCCGGCGGCCGGGCGCCTGCCGGGCCGGTCATGCGCCGACGGCTAGACCAGCGAGCCGACGAAGGCGGCCAGGGAGGACGCCGCGTCGCCGAGGGCCTCGCCGGCGCTGCGGACGATCTCGGCCGAGCTCTCCGGCGCCTGGATGACGTAGAACAGCACGAAGGCGACCACCAGCCAGGCGAGGACCTTCTTCAGGCTCACCGTCACCTCCTGGGTGCGTCGACAGGCGTGTGCCCACGCCGAGCACCATGGGTAACACAGGTACCAGGGTGCTCTTCCGGGACACGCCGCCCGGGTTGCGGGCCGGTCCGGTCCGGTCCGTCACGTCCCGGGCAGCAGGTGCTCGCTGGGCGGCCCCAGCGGGAGGTCGGGGTAGAGCCGCTCCCGCAGGTCGAGCAGCTCGAGGTGCTCGGCGAGCAGCCAGGCCGCCGACATCGGCCACATGACCAGCCACAACCAGACGCCGAAGGCCTCCCCGACGAAGGCCGCGCGGTCGTCGGAGGTGGGCACCGCCCACAGCGGGGCGTGCTGCCCCGCGGCCTTGACGTCGGCCGACGAGGGACCGGAGATCACGTCGCCCGGGTCCAGTCCGGGCAGCCCGGCGTAGCCGCAGCCGACGCCCATCCCGGGCTCCTCGGCGACCAGCACCAGCTCCGCCGTCCCGCCGAGGGGCGCCGGGCCGGAGCAGTCGACGACGATCGCGCGGGCCCCGGGCTCCCCGCCCCACGCCATGCCGGTGACCGTCCAGCCCGACGGCATCGGGTCGGGCACCCAGGCGGGCACCCGGGCGTCGGCGGTGACCGCCGAGATCGCGTCGTGGGCGACCAGCAGGGTGTGGTGCAGCGGCGTCACCGCACCGTGCACGTGACACCAGGCCTGGGCGGTGTTCCCCGGGCGGACCACCAACCGCTCGCCGCAGCGGGGGCAGACCGTGGTGACAGTCATCGGGCAACACCGTCCTGTGACCGGCGGGGTTCGTCAAGCGGAGTGTCCGGGCCGCGTGCGTACCGTGCCCGGCATGCCGTCCGACCCCGCCGTCCCCGGGCCGCTGCCGGTCCTCGACTGCGTCGGGGCGGTGGTCCTCGACGCCTCCGGACGGCTGCTCCTGATCCGCCGGGGCCACGAACCCAGCCGCGGGCTGTGGTCGGTGCCGGGTGGACGGGTGGAACCCGGTGAGTCCCCCGCCGCCGCCGTGGAGCGGGAGGTGCGCGAGGAGACCGGCCTGGCGGTGCGGGCGGGCGCCGAGGTGGGCCGGGTGCGCATCCCGGGCCCCGGGGTGGTGTACGCCGTCGTCGACTACGCCTGCACCCTGCTGGAGCCGGACGCCGTGCCGGTGGCCGGGGACGACGCGGACGCGGTCACCTTCGCCGACGCCGCCGACCTGGCGCGGTTGCCGTGCACTCCGCTGCTGCTGGAGACGCTGCGCGGCTGGGGAGCACTGCCGGCCTGACGTGCCGGGCGCCGCGGGGCGCGGCCTCGCCGTGCGGTGCGGCCCTCGCCGGGGGGCGGCCTCGCCGTGGGGTGCGGCCCGCAGCCCCATGGCCGGGCTCAGCCGCGCGGCGCCGGCTCCGGCCGGCCGGGCTGCTCTCCGCCACGAGCCTCCCCGTAGGAGCGCTTGGGCACCATCACCTTGCGCCGGAAGACGCACACCACGGTGCCGTCCTGCTTGTAGCCGATCGTCTCGACGTGCACGACTCCGCGGTCGTCCCTCGACCGCGACTCGGTCTTGTCGAGCACCGTGGTCTCGCCGTAGATCGTGTCGCCGTGGAAGGTCGGCGCCACGTGCCGCAGCGACTCCACCTCCAGGTTGGCGATGGCCTTGCCCGACACGTCCGGCACGCTCATGCCGAGCAGCAGCGAGTACACGTAGTTGCCGACCACGACGTTCCTGCCGAAGTCGGTGGTCTCCGCGGCGTAGTGGCTGTCCAGGTGCAGCGGGTGGTGGTTCATCGTGAGCAGGCAGAACAGGTGGTCGTCGTACTCGGTGACGGTCTTGCCGGGCCAGTGCTTGTAGACGGCCCCGACCTCGAACTCCTCGTAGTACCGACCGAACTGCATGTGCGCGCTCCCGGCGTGGCTCAGGCTGCGGGGCACGGACGGCCTCAGCCGTGGGCCACCGCGCCCAGCGGGGCCAGTTGCCCACCACGCGGCGTCGCTGCCCCATCTGGACGGGCGCCGATCCTACGATGCCCCGGTGGTACCGGCTCCCCCTGCTCGTGACCCCGGGGAGACCGGCGTCCTGACGCTCTCCCCCACCGGCCGCCGGACCCGGCTCGCCGCCTGCGCCGTCGTCCTGGCCGTGCTGCTGGGCGGCACCCTGTGGGGCACCGACGCGGACTTCCCGTTCGGGCCGTTCCGCATGTACTCGACGCGGGCCGACCCCGACCGCCCGGTGGTCTCGACCCGCGTGGTCGGCCTGACCGCCGCCGGAGAGGAGATCCGGCTCTCCGGCGGCGAAGTGGGGCTTCGCCGCGCCGAGTTCGAGGGACAGCTCTCCCGTCTGGCGGAGCAGCCGGACCTGCTGAGCCTGCTCGCGGAGTCCTACGCCGACCACCACCCTGACGCCGAACCCCTCGTCGAGGTGCGGGTCGTGCTGCGCCGGTACGCCCTGGAGGACGGCCGGCGCACGGGCGAGGTCACCGACGACGTCGTCGTCGCCCACGACCTGGAGGCCACCCCGTGAGCCACAGCCCGGGCACCGGCGCGCAGCCGGAGACGGCGCAGGAGTCGGGGCGCGGCCACGGGTGGTGGTTCCGGCCCGTGCCGCTGGCCCGGATCGCGGTCTTCCGGACGATCGCCTACCTGTTCGTCCCGGTCGACGTCTTCCTCACGACGGCCTGGGTCCGCGCGCACGCCGCTGTCCCGACCGAGTACTACCAGCCGCTCACCATCGGTCAGCTCCTGCCGCTGCCCACGCCGACGGCAGCGGTGGTGCACGGCGTTCAGTGGGCACTGGTGGCCGCCGCCCTCGCGGCGGCCACCGGTCGGGCGCCCCGCCTGCTCGGCACCGCGGTGTTCGTCCTCTACTTCGAGTGGATGGTCATCGCCATGAGCTACGGGAAGGTGGACCACGACCGGATCGCCTACCTCGTCGCCCTCGCGGTGCTGCCCACCATCGGACGCGTGCGGTGGCGGGACCGGCGCAGCTCCGAGGCCGCCGGCTGGGCGATGGCCGCGGTGTTCGTCACCGTCATGCTCACCTACTTCCTGGCCGCCTGGGCGAAGATGCGCTTCGGAGGATGGGACTGGGCGACCGGCTCGACCCTGGCCCGGGCGATCGTCCGCCGCGGAACGGTCCTGTCGGACTGGACCCTCGAGGTGCCCGGCCTGCTCGTGGCCGCGCAGTGGGCGATGCTCCTGCTGGAGTTCGCCGCGCCGCTCATGCTGCTGGTCTGGTCGAACCGGGCACGGCTGGCGCTCGTGGTCTTCCTGCTCGGCTTCCACCTGTCGGTCTTCGCCAGCGTGAAGATCATCTTCCTGCCGCACTGCGTGGCGATCCTCTCGATCCTGCCCTGGGAGCGACTCCCCGACGCGGCCCGGCAGCTGCGCGGCCGGCTCGGCCGCCGCGACCCGGCTGTCGTCCAGCCGACCGGCGCCGCGCCCCCGGGCTGACCCGGGTGGGCGGGCACGACGCCTCCCGACGGCCTCGGACGCGCCCCTCAGAGCAGGGCTCCGATGCGTGCGGCCATGTCGGCCTCGTGCTGCTGGTAGGACGCGGCGACGCCGTCCAGCAGGGTCCCCATGCCGGTGAGCGCGTCGCTGACCCCCTGCGCGCTGAGCCGCCACTGTTCGTACAGCTCGGTGAACTGCACCGCGGCCTGGCTGTCGGTCCAGCCGTCGAGCACGGAGCCGTTCACGCTGCTCCACAGGGTGGCGTGCCGAGCGGTGCTGTCCGCGGCCTCGGCCCGGCACTGCCCGGCCATCGACTGCAGGGTGGCGATGTCGACCTTCACGTGGACCTCCTCGGGTTCCAGGAACCTCCCGGTCACGGCGCACGCTAGGTCGGGCCCCGCCGGAGCGACGCCGGCCGTCCACAGTCCGGTTCCCCCTCCACAGATCCCGGCGGCGGGGTGGCTCCCGAGCAGCCGCGGTCGAGGGTCGGTGCGTGCCCGCCCCTGCCACGCCGTCACTCGCCGCTCGCTGCTGGACCGTGCTCACGCCCGGCGGTCCCGTCGACGTGGAGGTCCTCGCGCCCGACGACGGCCGCCTCGACACGGTGCTGCCGGCGCTCGCCGACGCCCTCGGGACGGAGCCCGCAGGGATCTGGTCGGGCTCCGCCCGGCTGCCCGGACACCTGCCGATGGCCGATCCGGCCCTGGCGCACGGGGCAGTGCTCGGCCTCGGCCGTCCCGCGCCCCGGGAGCGAGCCGGTGAGGGGCTCAGCGCCCTGCAGCTGCACGTGGTGGGCGGTCCGGGCGCCGGCACGACGATGCGGCTCGCCCGCGGCGGGCACCTCCTGGGCCGCGGCCGCGGCGCGGACATCCCCCTGGAGGACCCCGACGTCTCCCGGCGGCACGCCCGGATCGAGGTGGGCGCCGGCGACCTCACCGTCGCCGACGAGGGGTCTACCAACGGCAGCCGGCTCGACGGGAGACCGGTCGGCGCGAGTCCTGTGCCCTGGCCGGTCGGCGCGGTGCTGCGCGTCGGAGCCAGCGCGCTCACCGTCGTCGGCCCCGGTGGGGCCCCGGCGGTCGTGCGCCCCGCCTCGGCGGGCCGGGTCCAGCTGCGCCCGCACCCCCGCACGGTCGCCCGCCACCCCGACGTCGAGGTGCTCTTCCCCGATCCGCCGACGTCGCCGCCACGACGGCGCCTCGCCTGGGTGGCGGTGGCACTCCCCGCGGTCGGCGGCGTCGTCCTGGCGTCGGTGCTCGGCTCTCCGCACTTCCTCTTCTTCGCGCTGCTGAGCCCGGTCGTCGCGGTGGGCACCTGGCTCTCCGACCGCTGGTCGGGCCGGCAGAGCACGCGGCGGGCGATGGCCGCGCACGCCGTGGAGCTCGCCGCCGCCGACGACCGGCTGGCCGACGCGCTGCGCGCCGACAGCCTGGCCGCGCACGTGGCGCACCCCGACCTCGCCGCGCTGGCGACGGCGGTCCGGCGTCGGTCCGCTCCGCTCTGGGAGCGCCGGCGCGGTGACGTGGATGCCGTGGCGGTGCGCGTCGGCACGGGCCCCGGGCGCACGCGGGTCACCCGCGCCCGACGGAGCGGGTTCGGGGAGCGGGAGGTCGCCCCGGACCGCCCGGTCGTCGTCGAGCTGAGGTCCACCGGTGGGCTCGGCGTCGCCGGTCCACGCGCACGCGCGGTGGGTGTGCTCGCCGGTGTCGTCGCCCAGCTGGCCGTCCTGCACGCCCCCGGCGAGGTCGACCTGGCCCTCCTCACGACGCCCGAGCGACTGACCGACTGGGCCTGGCTCCGCTGGCTGCCGCACCTGGCTCCCGGCGCCGTGCACGTGTGCGTCGCGGGTACGGACGGGCGTGCGACGGCCTGGCTGCGCGACGTGGTGGACCGACGCCGCGCCCGAGCCACGCAGACCGCACCCGGCGGACGCCCGGGTCCGGCTGACCCCCCCGGAGCGCTCGGGTGGCTGGCCGTCGTCGTCGATCTGCCCGCCGACCCGCGGCTCGCGGCCCTGCTCCGGCAGGCCCGTCAGGTGGGGGTCCTCGTCCTGGCACCCGGCCGGTCGAGGCAGGAGGTCCCCGCCGCCACCGACGCAGTCCTCGAACTGAGCGGGGAGACCGGCGACGGCGGGGTGCTCGTGCTGCCGGCGACCCCCGACCGGGCGGAGGTGACGGTCGACCGCCTCCCGTCCGAGGTCGCGGACACCCTCGCCCGCGACCTCGCCGTGCTCCTTCCGGCGGGGGCCGACGAGGGCGTGCCCACGCGCGTGCGACTGCTGGAGCTGTCCGGCCAGGGGGTGCGCATCGGAGCCGACGGAGCGACGAGCGGCCACTGGCCCCGGACGCGGAGTGCTCTCGTCGCCACGCTGGGCCGCACCGCCGGCGGCGTGCTGTCGGTCGACCTCTGCCGGGACGGCCCCCACGCGCTGGTCGCCGGGACGACCGGCTCGGGGAAGTCGGAGCTCCTCCAGACGCTGATCGCGAGTCTCGCCCTCGCCCATCCGCCGGACCGGTGCTCCTTCCTGCTCATCGACTACAAGGGCGGCGCGGCGTTCGCCGAGGCCGCCGCGCTGCCCCACGCCGTCGGCCTGCTCACCGACCTCGACGCGGCGGCCACCGAGCGGGCCCTGCGGTCGCTCGCCGCCGAACTGACCCGCCGGGAGACGCTCCTCGCCCAGCACGGGGTGGCCGACCTGGCCGCGCTGCCCGACACGGTGGAGCTGGCCCGCCTGGTGATCGTCGTCGACGAGTTCGCGGGTCTGGTCGAGGAGCTCCCGTCGTTCGTGACCGGTCTGGTCGGCATCGCGCAGCGCGGACGGTCACTGGGCGTCCATCTCGTGCTGGCCACGCAACGGCCCAGCGGCGTCGTGTCCCCCGAGATCCGGGCGAACTGCACCCTGCGGATCTGCCTGCGGACCACCGACGAGGCCGAGTCGAGGGACGTGCTCGGCACCGGTTCGGCCGCCCTGCTCCCGGTCGAGCTCGCGGGCCGGGCCCTCCTGCGGGCCGGCGCCGGCGCCCCCGCGCTGTTCCAGGTGGCACGGGTGGCGGGGTCACCGCCGGGTCCGCCGGACCCGCACCCCGTGGTCCGGCGCTGGCAGTGGCCACGGTCGCCGGCCGCCCCGCCCCGGGGGGACGCGCTGTCGGGGCCCACCGACCTGGCGCGGATCTGCGCCGCGCTCGCCGGCCTCGCCCAGGAGACCGGACGGCCGCGCCCCCACCGGCCCTGGTGTCCCGCGCTCCCCGACGTCGTCCGGAGCGGGGACCTCCCGCCGGTGTCCGGAGAGGACCCACCGGATCGCAGCGCCGCGGCGCGGGCTCGGCTGGTCGTCGGCCTCGTCGACCGCCCGGCCGCTCAGGCCCAGGAACCCTTCGTGGTCGACCTGTCCCGGGGCGGTGGGTGGCTGGCCGTCGGGGGCGCCGGCAGCGGCCGGACCACGTTCCTGCGGACCGTCCTCGTCGAGGCGGCGACCCGGCTCTCGCCAGCAGAGCTGCACGTCCACGTCCTCGACCACGGGGGCGGTGCCCTGGCCTCGGTCGCCGCCGCGTGGCCGCACGCGGGGACCACCGTCGGCGGCGAGGACCCGCTGCGCACGGTGCGGCTGCTCGACCGGCTCGGCCAGGAGGTGGCCCGCCGCCGTGCCGGTTCCTCCGGGGACCGGCCGCCGCACCTGCTGCTGCTCGTCGACGGCCTGGAGTCGCTGACCGGTCAGCTCGACGAGTCCGACCCGGGACGTGGCTCCGCCGCGCTGCTGCGACTGCTCCGGGACGGCGCGGCGGCGGGCCTGACCTGCCTGCTCACCGCCGACCGCGCGATCCCGGGGAGCCGGCTGGCCGGCGCGGCCCACGGCCGCTTGCTGCTGCCGCTCCCCGACCGGGCCGACTACGCGGTCGCGGGCGTCCCGGCGAGGCTGGTGCCCGCGCACCGGCCGCCCGGACGGGCCCTGCTGGGCGAGGACGCCGCGGAGTGCCAGCTCGCGCTCCCGCGGCGGGCCGACCCATCGCTCTGGGACGGGGTGTCCGCCGTTCCCGCTCCGCTGCGGATCCCCGAGCTGCCGGCGGTTCCCCGGCTGCCCAGCCCGGACCGGTCGGCCGCCCCCTCCGCACGGGACGGACTCCACCTGCCGCTCGGCCCCGGCGGCGACGAGGGCGCCCTCCTGACCGTGGACATCGCCCGGACCGGTGGGCTGCTGGTCGTCGGGACGCCGGGCAGCGGGCGTCGGACGGCCGTGCAGTCCTTCGGTCGGTACCTGGCGGATGCCGGTGTGCCGGTGCTGGCCGTCGTCCGCGGCGCCGCGCACCCGCCCGCGGCGGACGCGCGGACCTGGGTGAGCGGCGCGGACCTGGAAGGATGGCGGGGCTGGGTCGCCCGGCTCGACGCTCGGCCCGGCGTGGTCGTGGTGGACGACTTCGGGGCGGTCGCCGACTCGGCGGTCGTGACGGCCGCGGGCGCACCCGACACGGCCGACGGGCTCGTCTTCGTGGTGGGCGGGACCGCCGGTGAGCTGTCCAGCGCCTACCGGTCGCCGGTGACCACGCTGCGGCGGAGCCGGTCCGGGTTGCTGCTCTGCCCTGCCCCCGGCGACGCCGACCTGCTGGGCATCCGGCTCCCGCGCACTCCCCTGCCCGTCCGCCCCGGATCGGGGTGGCTGATCGCGTCGGGCGCCGCGCAGCGGGTGCAGGTGGCCCGCCGCCAGGAGGCCGCGTGACCATGCCGCCGGCCAGGGCTCCGGAGATCGTCCCGCCGCGGGCCGCGCGGTGTCACATGAGCTCGACGACCGCGCCGATCTCCTGGGTCGCGTACCAGGCCAGCTCGTGGCCCTCGGCCTGGTCCACCGCGAACTGCGCCTCCTCGCTGCCCAGATCGGCCTCGAGCACGACGCCGACGGCGGCCCGGACGTCGTCCTCGGCGTCGGCACCGTCGATGTGCGCGCTCGCGACGTCGCGGAGCGCGAGGTCGGCCGTCACGCGGACGGCACCGCGGTCGGCGTCGGGGTTCTCGACGTCGGAGACCGCGGAGTCGGGGACGTCCGCCGCCACGACGACCCGGCGCCGGGCCGCCGTCGGGTCGACGTCGATCAGCCGGAGGCTGGCCCGGGCCGCCGTCAGCAGGGCCGCGTACTCGAGCTCCTCGACGTCGGCCCCGGCGTCGCTCACCGCGTAGAACTCCCGCAGCCCGGGGGTCACGGCGAACGCGGTGTGCGGACCGGCCAGGCGACCGTCGTCGACGAGGGTCCGCAGGACGGACGTGGTCGCAGGCAGGTACACGCGCACCGGTCGGACTCCTTCTCGCTGACGGACAGCGCGACGGTATCCCGGCTCCCTGCCCCGGCTGCCCGGCGAGGGTCAGCCCGCCGTCTCGACGAGGACCCCGATCTCCTGCTCGATGAGGTCGGCGAGCACGTCGACGTCGCCGACGCTGTCCCGGTCGGCGTTGAGTCCGAAGAACAACCGGCCGTCGTAGCTGGTGATGCCGATGGACAGCCCCTGGCCGGGCGCCAGCGGGACGACCGGGAAGACCTCCAGCATCCGGCTGCCCGCCGCGTACAGGGGCACCTGCGGCCCCGGGACGTTGGTGACGACCAGGTTGAACATCCGCCGGGAGAGTCCGCGGGCGGCGCGGGCACCGAGCGCGTGCAGCGTCGGGGGTGCGAACCCGGTCAGCGCGATGAGGGTGTCGGCGCCGACGGACCGGCCGTGCTGGCTCACCCCCCGCATCGCGTAGCTCAGCCGGGCCAGCCGGACCCTCGGGTTCGGCTCGCCGACCGGGAGGTCCACCAGGTAGCTCGAGACCCGGCTGCCCGGCGCCTCCTCCTCCTCGCCCTGCACCGAGACCGGGACCAGCGCACGGACCGTGGTCGACCCCGTCACCGGCTGCCCCCGCGAGAGCAGCCAGTCCCTGACGGCGCCGGTCAGCACGGTCAGCAGGACGTCGTTCACCGTCCCGCCGGAGGCCTTCCGGACCTCTTTGACGTCGTCGAGGTCGGCACGGGCGACGACGACGCGGCGCCGGCTGCCGCTCGTGGCGTTGAGCGGGCTGGACGGGGCCGGGAACAGCGCCGACCGGGCCGCCCGAGCGGCGCCGACCGCCGCGCTCGAGAGGCGGCCACCGGTCGACCGCAGGTCACCCACGGCCTGCCGTGCGGTGTCGAGCACCCCGGACGGTCGCGCGACGTACTCCTCCAGGGCGTCCTGGACCAGGCGGAACGCGCCGGGGAGCGGGCGCGGGCGCCACGCATCGGGCACCGGCGCCGGAGCGTCCGGCGAGGTGTCGAGCAGGACCTGCCCGATGTCGACCGCGCCGAGCCCGTCGACCAGGGCCGGGTGGGTCTTGGTGATGACCGCGACCCGGCCGTCGGCCAGGCCCTCCACCAGGTAGACCTCCCACAGCGGCCGGGCCCGGTCCAGCGGTCGCGCGGTCACCCGCGAGACGAGGTCGAGCAACTGCGCCTCGGTTCCCGGACGCGGCACCGCCGAGCGCCGGACGTGGTACTCGACGTCGAAGTCCGGGTCGTCGGCCCAGACGGGGTTCGCCAGGTGCCCGGGCACCTCGAGGACCCGCTGCCGGTAGCGCGGCACGAGGGCGAGCCGGGCCTCGACCAGCGAGGCGATCGCCTCCAGCCCGCCGGCCGGGGGCTGCAGCACGAGCACACCCGCGACGTGCATCGGGCTCTCGGGTCTCTCCAGGTAGAGGAACGACGCGTCCAGGGTGGTCAAGCGCTCCACCATCGGCCTCCTCCGGTTCGGCGGCCCACGCTACGACGCACCGCGACCGGCCGACACCCGGGTCAGGACGGAGCGCCGGGGAGAACGACCCCGCCGGGCAGCCGGGACCGGGACACCCGCGAGGGCGGCCGCCATCGACCGGAGCTCGGACCGCAGCGGCGATCCGGGCACGACCTCGGCGAGGGTGCGGCCCGCGGCCAGCGCGGCGTCGGTGGCACGGCGGTCGGCGGGGAGGAAGTGCGTCACCTCGCGGCCGGCGAACCGCTCGAGGGCTCCGGCGATCTCGCGTCGGGGATCGCCGGGCACCGGCCCGCGCCGCACCTGGTTCACCACGACCACCGGCTCCACGTCCGGCAGGGCGTCGCGCAGCTCACCCAGCGCCCGGATGGTGCGCTGCAGCGCGACCGGGTCGGCCCCGCTGACGCACAACACCGTGTCCGCGGCCTCCAGCACGGTGAGCGTCACGCCGTTGCGGCGCGGCGCCGCGGTGTCGAAGGACAGCTCCTCGTCCTCCTCCAGGCTGAAGGCGCAGTCGACGACGACCAGGTCGACGGTCCGCCGCGCCTCCTCCAGCACGCCGCTCACGCCCTGCGGGCGCAGCTCCGGCCAGCGGTCGGCACGCGCCAGCCCGGTGAGGACACCGAACCCCGGGCGCACCGCCCAGGCCAGGCGCCGCAGCGCCGCCTCGTCCAGCGTCCCGGCAGTGGCCTGGCGCGCCGCGGCCGCCAGGCCGGGCGACTCGTCGAGCAGGCCGAGCACCTGCGCCACCACGCCGCCGTAGACGTCGGCATCGAGCAGCAGCGTCCGCACGCCCAGCCGGGAGGCCTCGTCGGCCAGCCCGACGGCGACCGTGGTCCGGCCGGGCGCTCCGGTCGGACCCCACACGGCCACGACGCGGCCGCGACCGGCGGCCCGCTCGTCACGGGGCTCGGGCAGTGCCGGCCCGGGCAGGGCCGCACGCGGATCGGCGATGTCGCGCCGCGTCGGCACACCGCCGGCGACCGCCTCGCGGAGTGCCTGCGCGATGACGTCGGGTTCTGCGTCGGCGGGGAGCACCCGCGCGACACCGAGGGCGTGCAGGCGGGCGGTGGCCGGCTCATCGCCCGGCTCCACCAGGCCCACGACCGCCACGCCGGCGGCACTCAGGCGGGCGACCGCGTCCGCGTCCAGCCGGCGAAGGTCCGCGGAGAGGAGCGCCGCCTGCCCGGTCCCGGTGGCGGCGGCGGCCAGGAGCTCGGCGACGTCGACGCAGCGGCGGACGACGGTGACGCCGTGGTCGGCCCGGTCGAGGGCCCCGACGAGCGCGGACTCCCATCCGGCGCCGGTGACGGCGGTGAAGACCTGCAGCGCCATCAGGGCGCCGGCTCCACGACGGTCCCCGGTCCCGGGGCCGGAACGGCGGGGACGGCGGGGACGGCAGGAACGGCGGGGACGGCGGGGACGGCAGGGACGGCGGGGACGGCGGGGACGGCAGGATCAGCCGGAAGGGCGGGATCGGCCGGCGCGGGGCCCGCCGTCGCCGGGCCGGGAGCGGGCGCGGTCGCCGGCGCCGGGTCTGCCGCCGGGGCGCCGGCCTCGTCGCCCTCATCCCCGCCCGCCGCACGTGCGGAGTCCACCGACCCGTGCACCACGACCACCAGGGGCCGGCCGGCGATGGACGCGAGCACCGCCGCGGCGCGCCCGGCCGGCACGGAGACGACGACCTGCACCGTCGTCGTCGCCGTGGACAGCACGCCCTCGGTCCGGCCCGAGATGGCCTGGACGGGTGCGGCACCGACCACGAGGGACACCTCGGAGTCCGCGGTCGCCAGGGCCCCGGCGGCCGGGTCGGCGACCGCGTACACGTCGACCACCTGTCCGCGGACCAGCCCGGGCGGCACGTACCCCGCCTGCACGGGCAGCGCCACCTGCACCAGGTCGGCCGGCTCCTCGAGCGCCGCGCGCGGCAGCAGCTCGCCACCGGTCACCGCCCGCGCGAGGGTGCGCCCCTCCGGCCGGGTGCTGGTCGCGAGGTACGAGCCGGCGACCTCGTCGAGCCGGACGTCGACGGCCACGAGGTCCTCGGCCGCCAGCACGGTGCCGGCGGCCAGGTCACCGGCGGCCGACCAGACCGGCACGGTGGCATCGGCCGCGGTCACCACGCGGGCGCCGAGCAGGACCGAGCCGAGCACGAGGAGCACGCCCAGCACCAGCCGCAGGTCCAGCCAGCGCGGTGGCCGCACGCGGCGCGGCACGGGCCCGGTTGCCGGATCCGGCCCTGTCGTCGAGCCGGAGGCGGTGCGGGGAGCGCTCACTGCCGGCGGTCCTCCCATCTGTGCGACACCCGTCGACGGCCTCGATCGGCCGCATTCGGACGCCGATGATGCGACACGGACGCGGTTCCGCGCAGTCGCCGTCCACACGTTCGGGTGTGGACGGCGCTCATCCCACCCGGACGGGGCTGCCAGACTGGGCGCGACCGGACGGAGACCCCATGCCCACACCGCGCTTCCTGACCCTCGACGACGTCGCCGAGATCCTCAACGTGTCGTGGTCGCAGGCCTACGCGCTGGTCCGCCGCAAGGAACTCATCGCGATCCAGATCGGCGGCCGCGGTCAGTGGCGCGTGGAGGTCGACGAGCTCGAGCGGTTCATCCAGCGGAAGTACGCGGAGGCGCGCGCCGGGACCGTCCCCGAGCCGCCGGCCCCCGATGAGCCCGCCGCTCAGGACGAGGCGCCGGCCACGCCCACGACCGGAGGACGCAGCCGGGGCTGATCCCGGTCAGTCCAGCCCGGGCGCCAGGGTGCGCACCACCGCGATCGCCGGCAGGGCCAACGCCGCGACCCCTCGCACGGCCGCGGCGCGTCGCGGCTGGTCGGCGGCGTGCTCGGCGAGTTCGACGTAGTCCGCGCCCACGCCGTCGACGGTGCCCACGTGCACCGACCCGTCGTCGAGGACCACGTGGACGACGCTCCGGTCGCGCGCCAGCCCGCGCACCGCCCGCCGCAGGTCGAGCCGGGCCCGCACCACCCCGTCCGGTTCCGGCGGTCCGGTGCGCCGGGCCAGCCCGGCCACCGACCGCACCGCCGCCGCGGCGACGAGCACCTCGCGGCGGCGGTCGTCGGTCAGCAGCAGCCAGTCCGGGCCGACGTCGGTGAGCGTCCCGGCAACGTCGCCGGCACCCCGGCAGCGCAGCGACACCGGCCGCCCCACCGAGCCCGCGAGCCGCTCGGACAGCCGCACCGCTCCCAGCTCCGCCCGCCGCCGGGTCCCGTCCTCGGCCCGGTCGGCCGCGGACTCGGCCGCGTCGAACTCGGCCTGCAGGTCGGCGAACAACTGCTGCCAGCGCATCGGCACCTCCTCCGCTCAGGTTAGATCCACGTTGTCTCTTGCGTTTGCGTGCATTTGCTTGCTTTAGTCTCGCAGCACGCCCACCGAGGAGGAGACATGTCGACACGGCGCCTGCTGGGCACGACGGTGGTGATGGCCGCGACCGCCGTCGCCCTGCGCGCGGTCACCCCGGATCTCTCCTGGCTCGCCGACTCCGGCCCGGACCTGCAGCGGGCCGCCGACACGGTCGGGCCCGAGACCCTGCTGGTCGCCGGCGTGGCCGCGTTCGCGTGGGCCACCTGGCTCTGGGGCCTGCTCGGCCTGGTGCTCACCGCGCTCTCCGCCCTGCCCGGGCTGGCCGGCGTCCTCGCCCGCGCCGTCAGTCGGCGCCTCCTCCCCGCCGGCGCGCGCCGCGCCGCAGCAGTCGCGCTCGGCGTCGGGTTGGCGGTCGGAGCGCCGGCGTTGGCCGGGGGCACGCCCGGTCTCCCCACCGTCGAACTGACCACCGTCTCCGCGGAGGGCACCCTCTCCACGGGGGCCGCCGTCGTCGACTGGCCCGCGCCGGCCGCCACCGGCCCCGTCCCGGACCGGCCGACCCCGGCCGCGAGCGACCCCGTCCCCGACTGGCCGGCGCCGGCCCCCGGCGACCACGTGGTGCTCCGCGGCGACTGCCTGTGGGACATCGCCGCCGCCGACCTCCGCGGCCGGTCCGGCCGCGAACCCACCGACGGCGACATCGCCACGGCCGTCCGCGCGTGGTGGCAGGCCAACGCCGACGTGGTCGGACCCGACCCGGACCTCCTGCTGCCGGGCCAGGTCCTCCGCCCGCCCTCCGTCCCGTGACGCAGCACCCCCAGCCCGATCCCGACCGACGAGCACCGGAGTTCCGCATGACCGCGCCCCCCTCCTCCACGGCCGACCAGCCGCTCACCACCGCGACCCTGCGGCTGGTGGTCGTCCCGACGCCGCAGCCACCGCTGTCGGAGGAGCCGGTGCTGCGACTGGTCCTCCCCGGCGTCGCGGTGCCCCGGCCTCCGCACCGGCCCGGACCGCGGCCACGCGAGGAGGGCACGCCCGAGGGGTTCCTGGCCGGCTTCGGGCCCGCCTGGTCGGGACGGGCCGACCTGCCCGACCCGGGACCGGCCGGACGAACGCTGCTCACCCTCACCCTGGAGGCGCTCGCCGGCCGCCGGCCGCTCACCCAGGTGCGCCACCTGACGTCGACGGGGGTCTACGCCGCGCTCACCAGCGGCCGCCGTCCCCACTGGTGCAGCGGCGGCACCGCCCCGCTGCTGCTGGGCCCGGTGCACGTCTGCGAGCCGGTCGACGGCGTCGCCGAGGTCAGCGCGGTGGCCCGCCGGTCGGGCCGCGCGCACGCGGTCGCCGCCCGCCTGGAGGGGATCGACGGCCGGTGGCGGTGCACCGCCCTCCAGATCGGCTGAGCACGGCCCCGGCGCCCTCCGGAACGGACGGCACACACGACGACGCCCCGCCGGCGGACCGGCAGGGGCGTCGTCGCGGACGGGCTCAGGAGCGGGAGGGCGCTCCGTGGCAGGCCTTGTACTTCTTGCCCGACCCACAGGGGCACGGCGCGTTGCGCGCCGGCTCCTTGGTGCCGGTCACCGTGGCGCTCTTCGCGGCCTTGGTCGGGCCGCTCTCCTTGGCCGAGGCGTCCAGGCTCGGGGCCGAGTAGCTGAGGTCCTCCGTCGACCGGCGCGGCTGGTCCAGCCCCTTGACCGACAGCTCCGGGCCGGTTCCCGACGGAGCGGGCTCCTCCGTCACCGGCGGCGCGGCCGCGGCGCGGGCCGGCGCGGCCCCCGACTTCGTCATCGACGTCCCCGAGCGCCGGGCCGAAGGCGCCGGCGCCGGAGCCGGGGCAGAAGTCGGGGCGGAGGCCGGGGCCGGTGCCCCGTTCCCGTCGGACGCCGGCGCGGGAGCAGCCGGCGCGGCCGGGGCGGCGGGCGGGGCAGCGGCGGCCGCCTGGGCAGCCGCGGCCTGGCGGGCCAGCACCCGCGCCGTCCCCTGCTGTGCGGCGGCCAGGGCCTTCGCCTCCGCCTCGGCCTGCTTGGCCCGGGCCTCGGCCTCCTGCTGCTCCTTGGTCTTGACCTCCAGGTTGAACAGGAAGCCGACCGACTCCTCCTTGATGCCGTCGAGCATCTGCCTGAACATGTCGTAGCCCTCGCGCTGGTACTCCACGACCGGGTCGCGGTTGGCCATCGCGCGCAGGTGGATGCCGGCCCGCAGGTAGTCCATCTCGTAGAGGTGCTCGCGCCACTTGCGGTCCAGCACCGACAGCAGCACCCGCCGCTCGAGCTCCCGCATGACCTCCGAGCCCAGCGCGGCCTCGCGCTCCTCGTAGGCGCGGTGGACGTCGTCCAGCAGCGCCTCCTTGAGGACGTCGGCGGACAGCGCGGCCTGCTCCCCGTCGGCCTTGTCCGCCAGCAGCTCGTCGATGGTCAGGCCGACCGGGTAGAGCGCCTTGAGGCCGGTCCACAGCTGCTCGAGGTCCCAGTCCTCGGCGTAGCCGGTCTCGGTCGCGCCGTCGACGTAGGCGCCGATGACGTCGTCGACCATCGCCCGCACCTGCTCGTGCAGGTCCTCACCGTCGAGCACCTTGCGCCGCTCGTCGTAGATGACGGTGCGCTGGCGGTTGAGCACCTCGTCGTACTTCAGGACGTCCTTGCGGACCTCGAAGTTCTGCTGCTCGACCTGCGTCTGCGCCGAGCGGATGGCGCGGGTGACCATCTTCGACTCGATCGGCTGGTCGTCGGGCACCCGCAGCGTGGTCATCATCGACTCGAGCATCGGGCCGTTGAACCGGCGCATCAGGTCGTCGCCCAGCGACAGGTAGAACCGCGACTCGCCGGGGTCGCCCTGCCGGCCGGAGCGGCCGCGCAGCTGGTTGTCGATCCGGCGGCTCTCGTGCCGCTCGGTGCCCAGCACGTACAGCCCGCCGGCCTCGGTGACCTGCTCGTGCTCGGCCTTCACCTGCTCCTTGGCCTTGGCCAGCGCGTCGTCCCAGGCGGCCTCGTACTCCTCCGGGGTCTCCGACGGCGACAGCCCGCGGGCCCGCAGCTCCTCGTCGGCGATGAACTCGGGGTTCCCGCCGAGCTGGATGTCGGTACCGCGGCCGGCCATGTTGGTCGCCACGGTGACCGCACCGAGCCGCCCGGCCTGGGCCACGATGTGCGCCTCACGCGCGTGGTTCTTCGCGTTGAGCACCTCGTGCGGGATGCCGCGGCGCAGCAGCAGCTTGGCCAGGACCTCGGACTTCTCGACGCTGGCGGTGCCGACCAGCACCGGCTGGCCGTTCTCGTTCCGCTCGGCGATGTCCTCGATGACCGCGTCGAACTTCGCCTGCTCGGTCTTGTAGATGACGTCGGAGCGGTCCTCGCGGATCATCGGCCGGTTCGTCGGGATGGGGACGACGCCCAGCTTGTAGGTCTGGGAGAGCTCGGCCGCCTCGGTCTGGGCGGTGCCAGTCATCCCGGAGAGCTTCTCGTAGAGCCGGAAGTAGTTCTGCAGCGTGATCGTGGCGAGGGTCTGGTTCTCGTCCTTGATCTGCACCTTCTCCTTGGCCTCGATGGCCTGGTGCATGCCCTCGTTGTAGCGCCGGCCGGCCAGGACGCGGCCGGTGAACTCGTCGACGATCAGCACCTCGCCGTTGGTGACGATGTACTGCTGGTCGCGGTGGTAGAGCTCCTTGGCCTTGAGCGCGTTGTTGAGGTAGCTGATCAGCGGCGAGTTGACCGCCTCGTAGAGGTTCTCGATGCCGAGCTGGTCCTCGACGAACTCCACGCCCTCCTCGGTGATGGCGACCGTGCGCTTGGCCTCCTCCACCTCGTAGTGGACGTCGCGCTCGAGCAGCGGGGCGATCCGCGCGAACTCGCCGTACCACTTGGCGCTCTGCTCGGCCGGGCCGCTGATGATCAGCGGGGTGCGGGCCTCGTCGATGAGGATCGAGTCGACCTCGTCGACGACGGCGTAGTGGTGGCCGCGCTGCACCAGGTCGGCCTTGCTCCAGGCCATGTTGTCGCGCAGGTAGTCGAAGCCGAACTCGTTGTTCGTGCCGTAGGTGATGTCGCAGGCGTACTGCTCGCGACGGTGCGCCGGCCGCTCCCCGGAGAGGATCGTGCCGACGGACAGGCCGAGGAAGCGGTGCACCCGCCCCATCCACTCGGCGTCGCGCTTGGCCAGGTAGTCGTTGACCGTGACGACGTGCACGCCGTTGCCGGTCAGCGCGTTGAGGTAGGCCGGCAGGACGCCGGTGAGCGTCTTGCCCTCACCGGTGCGCATCTCGGCGATGTTGCCCAGGTGCAGCGCGGCCCCGCCCATGATCTGGACCCGGAAGTGCCGCTGGCCGAGGGTGCGGGTGGCGGCCTCACGGACGACGGCGAAGGCCTCGGGCAGGAGGTGGTCGAGGGTCTCCCCCTCCTCCAGGCGCTGCTTGAACTCGTCGGTCTTGGCCCGCAGCTCCGCGTCGGTGAGGTCGACGACGTCGTCCGCCAGCGACTCGACCGCATCGGCGATCTTGTTCAGTCGTCGGAGGAGCTTGCCCTCACCGGCTCGCAGGATCTTCGAGAACACCACGTACCCCAGCGTAGGCGGCGTGCGCGGCGGTGCCTCCCGTTGACCGCCACAATCCCCGGGTGGCGCACGACCTGGACAACCTGGGCCCCGGCCTGCTCACCTTCCTCACCGAACGGCACCTCGCGACGCTCACCACACTCCGGGCCGACGGCAGCCCGCACGTCGTCCCGGTGGGTGTGACCTACGACGCGGCCACCCGCACCGCCCGCGTCATCACCTCCGGGGCGTCGGCCAAGGCCGGCCACGTGCGCGCGGGGCGGTCGCGGGTCGCGGTCTGCCAGGTCGACGGGCGCCGGTGGGTGACCCTCGAGGGGACGGCGGTGGTGCGCGCGGACCGCGACGCGGTCGCCGACGCCGAGCAGCGCTACGCCAGGCGGTACCGCACGCCGCGGGAGAACCCGGCCCGCGTGGTGCTGGAGATCTCGGTGGACCGCGTCCTGGGCAACGCCTGATCATCGCTGCATGCCATCGACTCCTCGGCCCCGGCCGGAGGCTCGCCGCGAGCGTGCGAGCGGTGAGGGGGCCGGCGTCCTCTCGCTGACCGACGTCGACCTGCCGACCGAGGTGGTGCGCACCGACCGCCTGGTGCTGCGTCCGCACCGCCCCGAGGACGTGGACGACGTCCTGCGGGCCTGCCAGGACCCGGAGATCCAGCGCTGGATCACCGCGATACCCCTCCCGTACACCCGCGAGGACGCCCGGGCCTGGGTCACCGACGTCGCGCCGCGGGAGCGGGCCGAGGGCCGTGGGCTGCCGGTCGTCGTCGAGGCCGACGGCGAGCTCGTGGGGTCGGGTGGGGTGCACCTGCGGGACGGGCGGTTCGGCCCCGAGATCGGCTACTGGATCGCGCCGTGGGCCCGTGGCCGCGGGTACGCCGCCGAGGCCGCCGCCGCGCTGGCCGGGTGGGCGCTGGGGCTCGGGGCGCCGCGGGTCCACCTGGTCGCCGACGTGGACAACACCGCCTCGCAGGCGGTCGCGGTGCGGGCCGGCTTCACCCGGGAGGGCGTGGTGCGCTCCTGCCTGGACCGGCGGGACGGCACCCGCGGGGACGCAGTGCTGTTCGGCCGGGTGGCCGGCGACTGAGGAGCGGGCGGGCGGGGCGTCTGGTGCGCCCCGCCCGCCCGGGAGTCAGAGTGGCGCCGCCGCGGGCTGGGCGGGCTGCTGCTCGAGCTTTCCGTTGAGCGGCGCGTCCACGAGCCGGATCAGCCCGTAGTCGTAGGCGTGCCGGCGGTAGACCACGGTCGGCTGACCGGTGTCGGCGCACATGAAGAGGTAGAAGTCGTGGCCGACCAGCTCCATCTCGTGGAGGGCCTGGTCGACGTGCATCGGGGTGGCGGGGTGGTGCTTCTCCCGGACGACCCGTCCGGGCAGGTGCTCGTCGAGGTCGGTGACGTGCGACCCCTCGGCGAGCTGGCGGTCCCGTTCGAAGGACTCGAGGACGTCGGTCTCGGCGCCGCCACCGCCGACCCGGACGCTGGCCGGGGTCCGCCGGCCGTGGTGCACACGGCGACGGTCGGCCGCCTTGCGCAACCGGTGGTCGAGCTTGCCCGTGGCGAGATCCAGGGCGGCGTAGAAGTCCGGGGCGCTGGCCTCCGCCCGGACGACGGGGCCCTTGCCCCGGAGCGTGATCTCCACCCGCTGGCACTGCGCGGACTGGCGCGGGTTCTTCTCGTGGAAGAGCTCCACGTCGACGCGGAGGATCTTCAACTTGCCGTCGAACCGCTCGAGCTGACCGACCTTGTCCTCGACGTGCTGTCGATAGTGCTCGGGGACTTCGACGTTGCGGCCACGGACCACGATCTCCATGAGACCTCCCGGTAGGACGGGCTGTGATCGGCTCCACGCTAGTCGCCGTTGGGTGGTCCCGACAGTCGACCTTGTGGGCCTGTCCGGTCCGTTTCCCGCCGCGCTGCGGGCACCGGCCGCGGCGTCGCCGCGACCACCGCGGCCAGCACCGGCGGGCCGTCCGGTGCTGCGGCTGGAGCCAGCACGGCCGCCGCCTCGGCCAGCGTCGCGCCGCTGGTCACGACGTCGTCGACGACCACCAGCACGGCGTCCGCGGGCAGCGCCGGCGTGCCCGGCCGCAGCGCGAACGTGCCGGCCAGGTTCGCCCGGCGCTGCGCCACCGACAGCCCGGCGGAGTCCCGCGCCCGCCCGGTGCGGCGCAGCAGCCGCGCCTCGGCCGCCGGCACCCCGGCCGCCCGCAGCTCGGCCACCGAAGTCGGATC
>NZ_JALPKQ010000052.1:0-31646 GCF_051383655.1 Geodermatophilus sp. CPCC 205761 | reverse complement strand
GGCGACGCGGAGGACCGCGACGAGGGCGGCCCCGCCGGCAGCCGGCGCCGGCGGCGTGGCCGCCGCGGGCGCGGCCGGGGCCGCACCGGCGAGGACGCCGCCGACACCGAGGACGCCGACGAGGGCGCCGAGGACGAGGTCGGCGACGAGCAGGGCGCCGAGGACTCCGACGAGGACGAGACCGACGGCGACGGCGACGCCGACACCGGCGAGGACACCGCCGAGGGCGACGAGGCCGAGGGCGGCTCCAGCACCCGCCGCCGTCGCCGGCGCCGCCGCCGGGGGACCACCGGCGAGGACGACCTTCCCGCCGAGGCCGACGACGACCGCCCGGAGCGGGCCGGCCGCAACGGCCGCACCACCAGCGACGACGACGTCCGCGGGGTCGCCGGCTCCACCCGGCTGGAGGCCAAGCGGCAGCGTCGCCGGGACGGGCGGGACAGCGGGCGGCGCCGCGTGCCCATCCTCAGCGAGGCCGAGTTCCTCGCCCGCCGCGAGGCCGTCGACCGCAAGATGGTCATCCGCCAGCGCGGCGAGCGCACGCAGATCGCCGTCCTCGAGGACGACGTGCTGGTCGAGCACTACGTGACGCAGGCGCAGGCGACGTCCTTCGCCGGCAACGTCTACCTGGGCCGGGTGCAGAACGTGCTGCCCAGCATGGAGGCGGCGTTCGTCGACATCGGCAAGGGGCGCAACGCCGTCCTGTACGCCGGCGAGGTCAACTGGGACGCCGCCGGGCTGTCGGGCAAGCAGCGCTCGATCGAGCAGGCGCTGAAGTCCGGCGACAAGGTGCTGGTGCAGGTCACCAAGGACCCGATCGGGCACAAGGGCGCCCGGCTCACCCAGCAGATCAACCTGCCCGGCCGGTTCCTGGTCTACGTGCCCGGCGGCTCGATGACCGGCATCAGCCGCAAGCTGCCCGACACCGAGCGGCAGCGGCTCAAGGACATCCTCAAGAAGATCGTCCCCGAGGACGCCGGTGTCATCATCCGCACCGCGGCCGAGGGCGCGTCGGAGGAGGAGCTGACCCGCGACGTCGCCCGCCTGCAGGCGCAGTGGGACGTCATCCAGAAGAAGGCCGAGTCCTCCACCAACGCCCCGTCGCTGCTGTACGGGGAGCCCGACCTCGCCATCCGGGTGATCCGCGACGTCTTCAACGAGGACTTCAAGGACCTCGTCGTCCAGGGCGACGACGCCTGGGACACCGTCGAGGCCTACGTCGCGCACGTCTCCCCGGAGCTGACCGGGCGGCTGACCCGCCACACCGGCGAGAGCGACGTCTTCCGGGACCTCCGGATCGACGAGCAGCTGGCCAAGGCGCTGGACCGCAAGGTGTGGCTGCCGTCGGGCGGCTCGCTGGTCATCGACCGCACCGAGGCGATGACCGTCGTCGACGTCAACACCGGCAAGTTCACCGGCTCGGGTGGCAACCTCGAGCAGACCGTCACGCGCAACAACATGGAGGCGGCCGAGGAGATCGTCCGCCAGCTCCGGCTGCGCGACATCGGCGGCATCATCGTCATCGACTTCATCGACATGGTGCTCGAGAGCAACCGCGACCTGGTGCTGCGCCGGCTGACCGAGTGCCTCGGCCGCGACCGCACCAAGCACCAGGTCGCCGAGGTCACCTCGCTGGGCCTGGTGCAGATGACCCGCAAGCGGGTCGGCCAGGGCCTGCTCGAGGTCTTCTCCGAGCCGTGCGAGCACTGCCGCGGCCGGGGCGTCCTCGTGCACACCGACCCGGTCGACGAGCGCCGACGCAGCGGCAACGGCCCGGCTGCCGTGGCCGGCGCCGGCGGCGGCAACGGCCGCCGCGACCAGGGGCGTGACCGGAGCCGGGACAACGGTGCCAAGGACGGCGGCCAGAAGGACGCCGAGCCGAAGGAGGCCGTCGCCGTCGCGGCGGAGGCGCCCGCGGTCAGCAGCCCGGACGGCGAGGGCGAGGGCGGGCGCTCCGGTAGCCGCCGGGGCCGGGGCCGCCGCAACCGCGGCCAGTCCGGTGAGGAGCGGGCCGCCGAGGACGCCGCCGTGCTCACCGCGGCCGGCGGCGCCGTGTCGCCGGTCGAGGCCCTGGCCGAGATCCCGGTCGAGGACGAGGACGACGCCCCCGAGACCGCCGACGCGGTCGGCGGACCCGAGGAGTCCGAGGAGATCGCCGTCGTCGAGCCCGACCAGCCCGACGCGGTGACACCCGAGAAGGCGCCGGAGCCCGAGCCCGCGGCGGCGCCCGTCGAACAGCCCGCGCCGGCTCCGGTCGCCCCGGCACCCGAGGCGGCGCCGGGATCGGCGGCCCGCGCCGGGTCCGGCGACGAGGACGTCCCGTTCGGAGCCGGCCCCGACGACCCGGGTCCGATGGACGAGGTGGCCGACGAGACGCCGGTCGAGGAGGCCTCGCCGGTGACCTTCGACGCAGTCGGCAGCGCCGCGCCGGTCACCCGCCCGCGTCGCCGCCGGGCAGCCAGCCGGCCGGCCGGTCCGCCGGCCTCCTGAGGGCCGTCCCCCGTTCGACCGGGTCCCGGTCGCTCGGGTACGCTGGTCGGGTTGCACCGCCACGGGCCGGGCACCGCACGGTGTCCCCTGGCAGGCGGGCAGCCCGTCCAGCACCCGGCGCCCGACGCCGGGGTGCACGCAGGGCAGCGAGAAGCGATCGAGGAGTTCAGTGGTGTACGCAGTCGTGAAGGCCGGTGGCCGGCAGCACAAGGTGGCCGTGGGCGACCGGTTCACGGTCAACCGTCTCGTGGGTGAGGCGGGCGACACCGTCACCCTCCCGGCCCTGCTCCTGGTCGACGGGGACACCGTCACCAGTGACGTGCAGGCGCTCGCAGGCGTGACCGTGACCGGCGAGATCGTCGGCCACGGCAAGGGCCCGAAGATCCGCATCCACAAGTTCAAGAACAAGACCGGCTACCACAAGCGTCAGGGGCACCGTCAGCCCCTCACCGACGTCGTGGTCCGCGACATCACGAAGGGCTGACGCCGACATGGCACACAAGAAGGGCGCCTCGTCGTCCCGCAACGGCCGCGACTCGAACGCGCAGCGCCTCGGCGTCAAGCGCTTCGGTGGCCAGGTCGTGAAGGCCGGCGAGATCATCGTGCGCCAGCGCGGCACGCACTTCCACCCGGGTCTCGGCGTCGGCCGCGGCGGCGACGACACGCTCTTCGCCCTGCAGCCGGGCGCGGTCACCTTCGGCACGCGGCGGGGTCGCAAGACCGTCTCCATCTCCGCCGTCGAGGCCTGAGAAGCCCCCTGCCCCCCACCGCTCGCGGGCTCGCGGCGGGTCCCTGCAGGGGGCCGGCCGCGGCCCGCGACGGAGCCGCAGCACAATCCACCGCGCACGAGCGCACGGGCCACCGGCCCGTGCGCTCGTGGCGCTTGACAGACAAGAAGCAGGAGGCGGCGCGGACCCGGTCCGCCAGCTGACATGGCCGCTTTCGTCGACCGCGTGGTCGTTCATGTGGCTGCCGGCAACGGTGGCCACGGGGTGGCATCGGTCCACCGCGAGAAGTTCAAGCCGCTGGGTGGCCCCGACGGGGGCAACGGCGGGGACGGCGGCAACGTCGTCCTCGAGGTCGACCCCAGCGTGCACACCCTGCTGGACTTCCACCACCGCCCCCACCAGAAGGCCGGCAACGGCCGCCCCGGCGAGGGCAACAACCGGCACGGCGCCCGGGGTGAGGACCGCGTCCTGCGGGTTCCCGCCGGCACCGTGGTGAGCACCCCCGACGGCCGGGTCGTCGCCGACCTCGTCGGTGCCGGCACCCGCGTCGTCCTGGCCCACGGCGGCAGGGGCGGGCTGGGCAACGCCGCGCTGGCCAACGCCCGCCGCAAGGCCCCCGGGTTCGCGCTCCTGGGCGAGCCGGGCGAGGCGCTGGACGCCGTCATCGAGCTCAAGAGCATCGCCGACGTCGGGCTGGTCGGCTTCCCGTCGGCCGGGAAGTCCTCGCTGATCGCCGCCATGTCCGCGGCGCGGCCGAAGATCGCCGACTACCCGTTCACCACGCTGGTGCCCAACCTCGGCGTGATCCGGGCCGGCGACGTCGCCTTCACGATGGCCGACGTCCCCGGGCTGATCCCCGGCGCGTCCACCGGCAAGGGGCTCGGCCTGGAGTTCCTCCGCCACATCGAGCGCTGCGCCGTCCTGGTGCACGTGGTCGACATGGCGACGATGGAGCCCGGCCGTGACCCGGAGAGCGACATCGAGGCGCTGGAGCACGAGCTCGCCGAGTACAGCGGCGAGGAGATCGACCTGGTGAGCCGGCTGCGGATCGCCGTCCTCAACAAGATCGACGTCCCGGACGCCCGGGAGCTGGTGGACCTGGTCCGCGCCACGCTGGAGGAGCGCGGCCTGCAGGTCTTCGCGGTCAGCGCGGCCACCGGCGAGGGGCTGCGCGAGTTCGGCTTCGCGCTGGCCGAGGCGGTCGAGCAGCACCGCGCCGCGCTGCCCGCGCCCGAGCCGGTGCGGATCACCCTCACGCCGCGGGCGGTCGACGACTCCGGCTTCACCGTCGAGCGCGACCCGCAGGACGAGGAGGCGTTCGTCGTCCGGGGCGTGAAGCCGGAGCGCTGGGTCCGGCAGACCGACTTCACCAACGACGAGGCCGTCGGCTTCCTCGCCGACCGGCTCAACCGGCTCGGCGTCGAGGAGGAGCTGGCCAAGAAGGGTGCGCGGGAGGGCGACGCGGTCACCATCGGCGAGGTCACCTTCGACTTCGTGCCGACCCTGCCGGCCGGCACGCTCACCGTCGAGGAGACCGCCGGCCTCGGCGGCCGCGGCACGGACGCGCGGATCGACGCCCCGCACCGGGTGCGCGCCGAGGAGCGGCTGGCGGCCAAGAAGGCCCGCCGGGTGCCCTACGAGCTCACCGAGACCTGGACCGACGAGGACATCCCGGAGGACGACGAGCCGTGATCCGCCCGGAGATCGCCGGCGCCCGCCGGGTCGTGGTCAAGGTCGGCTCGTCGTCGCTGACCACACTCCCCGGGGGCCTGGACCACGCCCGGCTGGTCGCGCTGGTCGACGTCCTCGGGGCCGCGCGGACCGGGGGCCGGGAGGTCGTGCTGGTCTCCTCCGGGGCGATCGCCGCCGGCCTCGCGCCGCTGGGCATCGACGGCCGGCCGCGGGACCTCGCCACCGCCCAGGCCGCCGCCAGCGTCGGCCAGCTGCGTCTGGTCCAGACCTACGCCGACGCCTTCTCCCGGCACCAGGTGACCGTCGGGCAGGTGCTGCTCACCGCCGACGACCTCACCCGGCGCAGCCACTACCGCAACGCGCACCGGACGGTGGAGCGGCTGCTGAGTCTCGGCGTGCTGCCGATCGTCAACGAGAACGACACGGTGGCCACCGAGGAGATCCGCTTCGGTGACAACGACCGGCTGGCCGCGCTCGTGGCGCACGTGGCGCAGGCCGACGCGCTGCTGCTGCTCTCCGACGTCGACGGGGTCTACGACGGCGACCCGCGGTCCGGGCCGGCCCAGCTGATCGACACCGTCCGGAGCGCCGACGACCTCGCCGCGGTCACCCTCGGGTCGGCCCGGCGCAACGGCGTCGGCACCGGCGGGATGGCCACGAAGGTGGAGGCGGCGCTGATCGCCGCCCACGCCGGGGTGCCCGTCATCGTCACCTCCACGGCGCAGGCCGCCGCGGCCCTGGCCGGGGAGCGGGTCGGCACGCTGTTCACGCCGATGGGCCGGCGGCCCGGTGCCCGCCAGTTCTGGCTGCGCTACGCCAGCCGCCCGCGGGGCCGGCTCGTGCTCGACGAGGGGGCGGTGCGGGCCGTGCGCGAGCGGAACGCCTCGCTGCTGGCCGCCGGCATCACCGGGGCGGTCGGCGACTTCCTCGCCGACGACCCGGTGGAGCTGGTCGGCCCGGACGGCATGGTCGTCGCCCGGGGCCTGGTCGCCTACGACGCCCGGGAGCTGCCGGCGCTGTTCGGCCGCAAGACCCGCGAGCTGGAGCCCGAGTACCGGCGCGAGGTCGTGCACCGCGACGAGATGGTGCTGGTCGGTCCCCGGCCCGTCCGGGCCCCGACCGGCGGCTGAGACACTGCGGCCGTGACGATCCGCCCCATCCGCGAGCTCGGCGACCCGGTCCTGCGCACTCCGACCGACGAGGTGCGCGCCTTCGACAAGGAGCTGGCCGCGCTGGTCCGCGACCTCGAGGAGACCGTCGACCACCCGGGCCGGGCCGGGCTTGCGGCCCCGCAGATCGGTGTCAGCGCGCGGGTGTTCTCGCTCAACGTCGAGGGCGTCATCTCGCACGTGGTCAACCCCCGGATCGTCGAGCTGTCCGACGAGACGCAGGACGGCGACGAGGGCTGCCTGTCCATCCCCGGCATCTGGGCGCCGACCGTGCGCGCGATGCACGCGGTCGTCGAGGGCTTCGACGTCCACGGCGAGCCGCTGCGGATGGCGGGCTCGGGACTGCTGGCCCGCGCCCTCCAGCACGAGGTCGACCACCTCGACGGCAAGGTCTTCCTCGACCGGCTCGCCGGCGAGGCCCGCAAGGCGGCGCTGCGGGCGCTGCGCGAGCGGGTCTGACGCTCAGACCGCGACGCCGGCCCCGGGCAGCACCAGGCCGCGGACCTCGAACTCCGTGACGCCGTCGACCGGGGGCGGCTCACCGCCGGCCATCTCGGCCACCACCGGGCCGACGACCTCGCGCTCGTAGCGGTCGTGGTCGGCCTTGGACTCCCACACCTCGATCACCTGGAACCCCGTGCCGGTGGCCCGCGCCAGGTGGACCAGCAGGCCCTCGCCGGCGCCGCTGGTGCGGCGGAGCAGTTCGGCGTGCACGGCGTCGTAGACCTCGACCGGCGCCGGCACGTCGACGACCATCCCCCAGGTCATGACGTCCTCCTCGTCTCCTCGCGGCGCCGCAGATCGCGGACGCCGTCTCCGGTGAGCTGGTCCAGGGCGGCGTCCCGCCCGGTGACCAGCAGCAGCAGCGCGGCGATCGGTCCCTCGACCGGGGTGCCGGAACCGACCGTCCAGCCGGTGTCGGTGGCCGCCAGTCGCAGGCCGGCCAGCCGCCGCTGGGCCCGGAACGGGAAGCGCACGTCCCACGCCCGCTGCGCCGCCGCGGCGGCGGCGGCCGGGGGCATCGGCCGGGTCCGGCCCAGCGGGAGGGCGATGTCCTGGCCGTGGACGAGGACGTCGAGCAGCGGCTCCAGCGGCGTGAGGAAGGGGGCCATGCGGCGCGAGCCGACCATCGCCCGCAGCCGCCCGGCGCACTCGGCGGGCGTCAGCGGGGCCGCGCGCAGCGCACTGTCCCTGATCATCCGGTCGAAGCTCCCGCGGGCGCGGACGGCCGCCACGAGTGCCGCCCCCAGTCCCATGTGCGCCTGGGTGAGGTGCACCGCGACGTCACCGACCCGCCAGCCGTCGCACAGCGAGGGCGTCGCCCACTCGGCGGGGGAGAGGTCCTCGACCAGGTCGGCCAGGCCGGCCCGCTCCGCGTCGATGGTCCGCCAGACGTCGTCGAGGTCCATGTCGGGCTCCCGGATTGGTACGATAATCTGACCATTTTCGTTCGAGAGCCTGACCATCGTCAAGGGGGATCGTGAGCTCGCAGACCGGCCAGCGGCAGAACCTCGGCCTGCTCTGCTTCTACCCGAGCCGGGCCATGGAGGCCCGCCTCCTCGCGGAACTGGCCGCGGCGGGGTTCGACGACATCACCATCGCCCAGGGGCGGATCGCCGCGCGGATCGGGCCGGCGGGCACGCGGCTCACCGACCTGGCCGAGCAGGCGCTGGTGACCAAGCAGACCGCGGGCCACCTGGTCGACCAGCTGGAGCGGTCCGGCTACGTCCGGCGGGTCCCCGACCCCACCGACGGCCGGGCCCGGCTGGTGACGATGGCCGAGCGCGGGCAGCGGGTCGTGGAGGTGGCCCGCCGGGTCGAGGCGCAGGTGGAGGCCGAGTGGACCGTCCACCTGGGCGAGGAGGCCACCGCTGCGCTGCGCGCGGCACTCGAGCGGCTCCGGGAGATCACCGACCCGTACCGCTGAGCCTCACCGGTCGGCGGTGCAGGCCGAGCAGGTGCCGAAGACCTCGAGCTGGTGCTGGACGTCGGCGAAGCCGTGCTCGGCGGCGACCCGGGCGGCCCACCGCTCCACCGGCGGGTCGGCCACCTCCACCGTGCGTCCGCACGACCGGCAGACCAGGTGGTGGTGGTGCACCGGGGAGGAGCAGCGGCGGTAGGCGGCCTCCCCGTCGGCGCCGCGGAGCACGTCGACCAGGCCGTCGTCCACCAGGGCCTGCAGCGCCCGGTAGACCGTCGCCAGCCCCACCGCGTCGCCCCGCTGCCGCAGCAGGGCGTGCAGGTCCTGGGCGGTGCGGAAGCCGTCGAGGTCCTCCAGCAGGGCCAGGACCGCGCTGCGCTGGCGGGTCTGCCGGCGCGGCGCCTCGGGTGGCTCCGGGCGGGTCACGGCCGGCCGGCCCGATCGGCGGCGTGCTCTCCGTGCTCGTCGTAGTGCACGCCAGCGCCGGTGCGGTGCGGCGCGTGCAGGTGGCCGTCGTGGTCGTAGTCCACGTGGTCTCCGTGCGGCACCGCCGGGTGCCCGCAGCCCTCGCCGTGCTCGTGCGGGTGGGCGGCGTGCACATCGACGCGCCGCTGGTGGCGACGTCGCGCCGTGGTGTCGCGGACGGCGACGGCCGCGGTCACCACGAGGAAGAGCCCGATGGCCAGCAGCACGATGGTCCCGCCGGACGGGGTGCCGGTGTAGTACGAGGCGCTGGTGCCCGCGACGCTCACCACCAGACCGATGCCGCAGGCCAGGTAGAGCGTCTGCCGGAAGCTGCGGCCGAGCAGCTGCGCCACGGCGCTGGGCACGATCATGAGCGCGCTGATCAGCAGGAGGCCGACCACCCGCATCGAGAGCACGACCGTGGAGGCGACGAGCGCGGCCAGCACCATGTTGAGCGCGAGCACCGGCAGGCCCACCGCGCGGGCGTACTCCTCGTCGTCGCTCACGGCGTACAGCCGCTGGCCGAGCAGCCAGACGACGGCGAGCACGACGACGGTGATCCCGGCGAAGACCGCGACGTCCGCCGTGCTGGTCGTGGTGATCGCGCCGAAGAGGTAGGACTCGAGGTTGGTCGCCCGGCCGCGCGGGGCGAGGCTGAGCAGCACCACGCCGCCGGCGATGCCGCCGTAGAAGAGGACGGCGAGCGCGACGTCCCCGCTGGTGCGCCCGCGGGCGCGGACCAGCTCGATGAGGACGGCGCCGAGCACCGCGGCGACCAGCGCGGTCCCCACCGGTGCCGTCGAGGTCAGCACGCCGATGGCCACCCCGGTCAGGGCGACGTGGCCCAGGCCGTCACCGAGCAGGGACAGCCGGCGCTGCACGAGGAAGACGCCGACCGCCGGGGCCACCAGGCCGACCATGAGCGAGGCCAGCAGCGCCCGCTGCATGAAGCCGTACTCGAGGATCTCCACGTCAGCGGCCTCCGTCGGTCGTGACCCGCGGCTGGTCGAGGCGGTAGCCCTTGGCCGGGGGCTGGCCCGCGTCGTCGGGGTGGTGGTGCCCGCCGTGGGCGTGCGGCTCGGCGCCGGCGAGCGGTCCGTCGTAGCCGATCCGGCCGTGGTCGACGACGACGGCCCGGGACAGCACGCCGGCCAGTGGCCCGGTCTCGTGCGTGACGACCAGCAGGGTGGTGCCCCGCGCCGAGACCTCGGCCAGCACGGCGGCGAGCGCCTCCTGGCTGGCGGCGTCCACGCCGGCGGTCGGCTCGTCCATGATCAGCAGCTCCGGCTCGGCGGCCAGGGCCCGCGCGACCAGGACCCGCCGCTGCTGGCCGCCGGAGAGCGACGCGACCGGGTCGTGCAGCCGGTCGGCGAGCCCGACGGCGGCCACGGCGTCGGCGACCGCGGCCCGGTCGGCCGGGCGCAGCCGCCGGAACAGCCCCAGCCGGGCCAGCCGCCCGACGCCGACCACCTCGCGGACGGTCGCCGGGACCGCGCCGCTCACCGTGTGCCGCTGCGGCACGTAGCCGATCCGGCCGCGCTCGCGCAGCCGCCCGACCGGAGCGCCCAGCACCTCGACCTCGCCGCCGAGGACGGCCGCGAGCCCGAGCACCCCCCGGGCCAGCGTGGTCTTCCCCGACCCGTTCGAACCCAGGACGGCGACCGCCTCGCCGTGCGCCACGGTGAGGTCCACGCCCTGCACCACGGCGACGTCGCCGTAGCCGATGCTGGCGCCGCGGAGGCGGACGTCGGGTGCGGCGGTCGTCATGAGCAGGACTGTCCCGCCTGCAGGGTGGCCAGGTTGGCCCGCATGACCTCGAGGTAGTCGGCCCCGGACGACTCGTCGGTCAGCCCCTCGAGCGGGTCCAGGACGGCGGTCCGCACCCCGGCCTCCTCGGCGACGGTCTCGGCGACGGCGGGGTCGACGAGCGTCTCGGTGTAGACGGTCGTGACGCCGCGCTCGCGCACCAGTGTGGCGATCTCGGCCAGCTGCGCCGGATCGGGCTCCTGGGACGGGCTCAGCCCGCTGATGCCCACGACCTCCAGGCCGTAGCGACCGGCCAGGTAGCCGAAGGCGTCGTGGCTGGTGACCAGGGTGTCCACGGCGCACGTCGCGAGCCCGCCCTGGATCTCGGCGTCCAGCGCCTCGAGGTCGGCGCGCAGCGCGGCGGCGTTCTCCTCGAAGGCGGCCGCGCCGTCGGGGTCGAGCTCGGTCAGGCGCGCGGCGAGCGCGTCGCCGACGGCGGCCAGTCGGACGGGGTCGAGCCAGAAGTGCGGGTCGACCGGCTCGCCGTCGCCGCCGTCCTCGTGGCCGTGCTCGTCGGCCGCGTGCTCGCCCGCGGTGAGGTCGGCGGCCTGGCCGGCGTCCCACGCGGTGTCGGCGGCCTCGGACTCCGCGGCCTCGTCCAGCGCCGGCTGGAAGCCGTCGAGGTAGACCAGCAGGTCGGCCTCGCCGATCGCGGCGACGTCCTGGGGAGCCAGCTCGAGGTCGTGGGCCTCGGCGCCGGGCGGGGTGAGCGAGGAGACGTCGACGCGGTCGCCGCCGACCCGCTCAGCGGCCCACTCCAGCGGGTAGAAGCCGGCGAGGACGGCAACGCCGTCCCCGCCCTCGGCCGGGCCGGAGCCGCCGCACCCGGAGAGGACGAGGGTGGTGGCCGACGCGGCCACGGTGACGACCGTCCTGACGTTCATGAGAATCATTCTCGCATAGGTCGACGTGTGCGCGAGGGGGAGGCGGCCGGCGTCGCCCGCGTACCCTCGCGGGCGTGTCCGACGTCTCCGGCCTGCCGCTGATCGGCGCCGCGGCGCTGCGTGCCCGCGCCGCCGCCCGCGTGCTGCGCACCCTGCCCACCGACACCAAGGACGCCGCGCTGCGTGCCATGGCCGACGCGCTGGTCGAGCGCACCGACGAGGTGCTCGCCGCCAATGCCGCCGACGTGGCGGCCGCCGCGGCCGACGGCACGCCCGCCGCGATCCTCGACCGGTTGCGCCTCGACCCCGCCCGCGTGGCGGGGGTGGCCGACGCGCTGCGCCAGCTGGTCGCGCTGCCGGACCCGGTCGGCGACGTCGTCCGCGGGTCGACGCTGCCCAACGGGCTGGCGCTGCGGCAGGTCCGGGTGCCGCTCGGCGTGGTCGGCATCGTCTACGAGGCGCGGCCGAACGTGACCGTGGACGCCGCGGGGCTGTGCCTCAAGAGCGGCAACGCGGCGCTGCTGCGGGGGTCGGCGTCGGCGTTCCGCACCAACACCGCGCTGGTCGCCGTCCTCACCGAGGCCGCGGAGAAGGCCGGCCTGCCGGCCGGGTCGATCGAGCTGCTGCCGGCCGACCGCGCCTCGGTGGGGGAGCTGCTGAACGCCCGCGGGGTGGTCGACGTGGTCATCCCGCGCGGCGGCGCCTCGCTGATCCAGCGGGTGGTGCGGGAGTCGCGGGTGCCGGTGATCGAGACCGGCGAGGGCAACTGCCACGTCTACGTCGACGCCTCGGCCGACCCGGCGATGGCCGAAGCGATCGTCCTCAACGCCAAGACCCACCGGGTGAGCGTCTGCAACTCCGCCGAGACGCTGCTCGTGCACCGGGACGTCCCGTTCCTGCCGCGGCTGCTGTCCGCGCTGGTGGACGCCGGGGTGACGCTGCACGGGGACGCCGCGGCGCAGGCCGCGCACGACGCGGTCGTCCCGGCGACCGACGAGGACTGGGCGACGGAGTACCTGTCGATGGACATGGCGGTGCGCGTGGTCGACGACCTGCCCGCTGCCCTGGACCACATCGAGCGGTGGAGCACCGGGCACACCGAGGCGATCGTGGCCGACTCCGCGTCGGCGATCGCCGCGTTCACCGCCGGAGTGGACGCGGCGGCGGTGCTGGTGAACGCCTCGACCCGGTTCACCGACGGCGGCGAGTTCGGGTTCGGCGCCGAGATCGGCATCTCGACCCAGAAGCTGCACGCCCGCGGGCCGCTGGGCCTGCCGGAGCTGACCTCCACCACCTACGTCGTCACCGGCAGCGGTCACGTCCGCTGACCCGCCGTCGCAGCGCCCCCGCCCACCCGCCGCCCCCACCCATCCCGCCGCACCAGCGAGGAGCCGCATGCCCCGCCCGCCGACGCAGTTCCCGCACTTCTCCTCGGTCGCGGACGTCAGCAAGCGGCTGTCGACGGCGGGCTACCTGCCCGACGCGCAGATCGCGACGACGGTGTTCCTCGCCGACCGGCTGGGCAAGCCGCTGCTGGTGGAGGGCCCGGCCGGGACCGGGAAGACCGAGCTGGCCAAGGCGCTGGCCGCGGCGACCGGCTCGGAGCTGATCCGGCTGCAGTGCTACGAGGGCCTGGACGAGGCGCGGGCGCTGTACGAGTGGAACTACAAGAAGCAGCTGCTGCGGATCCAGGCCGCGCAGGGCAGCGACGGCGCGGACTGGGACACCGTCCACGACGACATCTTCGGCGAGGAGTTCCTGCTCTCCCGGCCGCTGCTCACCGCGATCCGGCGCACCGAGCCGACCGTGCTGCTCATCGACGAGACCGACAAGGCCGACGTCGAGGTGGAGGGCCTGCTGCTGGAGGTGCTCTCGGACTTCCAGGTCACCATCCCCGAGCTCGGCACGGTGACGGCCACCCGCCGGCCGATGGTGGTGCTGACCTCCAACGCCACCCGGGAGCTGTCCGAGGCGCTCAAGCGGCGCTGCCTGTACCTGGCGCTGGACTACCCCTCCGCCGAGCGGGAGCGGGAGATCGTGCTCTCCCGGGTGCCCGACCTCGCGCCGGGGCTGGCCGAGCAGCTGGTGCGGACCATCCGCGCGCTGCGGGCCCTGGAACTGAAGAAGTCGCCGTCGATCTCCGAGACCCTCGACTGGGCGCAGACGCTGCTCGAGCTCGGCCTGGACACCCTCGACGAGACGGCGGTGCGCTCGACGCTGGGCGTGGTGCTCAAGCACGCCAGCGACCAGGTGCGGGCCGCGGCCGAGCTGCGACTGAACTGATGACCGCCGGCCCGCCGACCACGGCCGAGCCCGGCGGCCTCGCCGGCCACCTCGACGGCTTCGTCCGGGCCGTCCGCGAGGCCGGCATCCCGGTCGGGATCAGCCAGGCCGTGGACGCCGCGGAGATCCTCACCGTGGTCGACCTGCTCGACCGCGAGCAGCTGCGGCACGGGCTGGCCGCGGTGCTGCTCCAGCGGGCGGCGCAGCGGCCGGCCTACGACGTGCTGTTCGACCTGTGGTGGCCGTTGGGGGACCGGCCGGCGACCTCGGGCGACGGCTCCGGCGACGGCGGTGCCGCCGACGACCCGGGTGAGGCCGGGGAGTCCACCCTCGACCTGCCCGACGGCGTCGACCTGGCCGGCCTGCTGCGCGACCAGCTCGCCCAGCTGCTGCTCGACGGCGACGAGGAGGCGCTGCGCCGCTTCGCCCGGGAGGTGGTCGAGCAGCTGGGGCGCGCGACGCCGTCGCCGTCCGGGCAGTCGTACTTCAGCTACCGGGTGATGCGGGCGTTGTCGCCGGACACCCTGGTCGCGCAGCTGCTGGCCGGCCTGCTCGGTGGGGACCAGCGCGGTGGCCTGGCCGAGCAGGTGGCGCGGCAGACGGTGCGCGAGCGGCTGGCGGCGTTCAAGGCGGCGGTGGAGGCCGAGGTCCGGCGGCGGGCGGCCGCCGAGCGGGGGCGGGACAAGGTCGCCACGAGCGCGGTGCGCCCACTGGCCGACCAGATCGACTTCCTCCGCGCCCAGTCCGCGGACCTCGCCGAGCTGCGGCGGACCGTGGCGCCCCTGGCGCGCCGGCTGGCGGTGCGGCTGTCGGCCCGCCGGCGGCTGGGCCGGGAGGGCCGGCTGGACTTCCGCCGGACCGTCCGCGCGTCCCTGGGGACCGGCGGCGTCCCCGTGGTCACGCACCACCGGCCGCGCGCGGTGCACAAGCCGGAGCTGGTGGTCCTCTGCGACGTCAGCGGATCGGTGGCCGGCTTCAGTCACTTCACGCTCATGCTCACGCAGGCGCTGCGCGAGCACTTCTCCGGCGTGCGGGCGTTCGCGTTCGTCGACTCGACAGACGAGGTGACCCGCTTCTTCCGGCCGGGCGCCGACGTCGTCGACGCGGTGTCCCGGATCGGTCGGGAGGCCGACGTCGTGGGCTTCGACGGGCACAGCGACTACGGCACCGCCCTCGAGGTGTTCGCCGAGCGCTGGCCGGCCGCCGTGGGGCCCAAGACGTCGCTGCTGGTGCTCGGTGACGGGCGGACCAACTACCGCCAGCCGGGCCTGCCGGTGCTCGCCGACCTGGTCCGCCGGGCCCGGTCGGCGCACTGGCTGAACCCGGAGCCGCGGCGGTTGTGGGGGAGCGGTGACTCGGCCGCCGACCGGTACGGCGAGGTCATCGACATGGTCGAGTGCCGGAACGCCGCCCAGCTCGCGGACTTCGTCACCACGCTCTGAACGTTCCTCACCGGTGCAGTCCGTGGACCTCGGCGGCCGGTCGAGGTGTCGCCTCGGCGACCCGTCGACATGTCGCGGAGGTGACCGGTCGAGATGTCGCCGAGTTGACGTGTCGACAGCACCGTGACCTGACGGCGGGTGGCGCGTTGAACAGCGAGGTGTCGGGTCCTCCCGGTGACCGGCCGGCGCACCCGCCGGCCGGCCCGGGTGGCGCCGCGCCCGTCCTCGACCGACGGCACGGGGGAGCCGGTCGGGGGAATGGCCGCCGGTGGGCGCCGGTCCTCGGGGGGCCGGCCCCCGGCGGCCGGATAGGCTCGATCGGTGGCGGGTCGGCGAATCGGGGTGATGGGTGGGACGTTCGATCCCATCCACCACGGGCACCTGGTGGCGGCCAGCGAGGTCGCCGTGCTCTTCGGGCTCGACGAGGTCGTCTTCGTTCCGACCGGCCAGCCGTGGCAGAAGAGCCACCGCGAGGTCAGCCCCGCGGAGGACCGCTACCTGATGACCGTCATCGCGACCGCCTCCAACCCCCGCTTCTCGGTCAGCCGCGTGGATGTCGACCGCGGCGGCCAGACGTACACCATCGACACGCTCGACGACCTCCAGCGGCAGCGCCCCGACGACGAGCTGTTCTTCATCACCGGCGCCGACGCCCTCTCCCAGATCCTCAGCTGGCGGGACAGCGACCGCTGCTTCCAGCTGGCGCACTTCATCGGGGTGACCCGCCCCGGCTTCGACCTCGCCGCCTCACACCTCCCCGAGGGATCGGTCAGCCTGGTCGAGGTGCCGGCGCTGGCGATCAGCTCCAGCGACTGCCGCGAGCGGGTGGGCCGCGGCATGCCGGTCTGGTACCTGGTCCCCGACGGTGTCGTGCAGTACATCGAGAAGCGCGGCCTGTACCGCTCCCGGAGCGCCTCCCGGACCGCGGCGCGCGAGGGCGCCTCCGGTGACGGCTCCGCTCCGCCGTCCGGCGACCGTCCCGCCTTCGACCGGCCGCCGGCCACCGCCGCGCAGCCGGGCGAGCAGCCTCCCGACCCCTCGTCCCCCCATCTCCAGGAGGTACCCCGATGACCGCCTCGCCCGAGGCGCGGGAGACCGCACTGCTGGCCGCCCAGGCCGCCGCCGACAAACTGGCGACCAACGTCTCGATCGTCGACGTGAGCGAGCGGCTGGCCATCACCGACGCCTTCGTCCTCGCCGCGGCGCCCAACGAGCGCCAGGTGCAGGCGATCGTGGACGAGGTGGAGGAGCGCCTCCGCCAGCACGGCGTCAAGCCGGTGCGCCGCGAGGGCGTCGCCGAGGCCCGCTGGGTGCTGCTCGACTTCATCGACGTCGTCGTCCACGTGCAGCACAACGAGGAGCGCGCCTACTACGCCCTCGAGCGGCTGTGGAAGGACTGCCCGACCATCCCCTTCGTCGACAGCGCCGTGCCCGCCGACCCGGCAGCGGGTGCGGACGCGGACGCGGGTGGCGGTCCCCTCGATGCCCGGCGGACGCTGTCCGCCGACGACGTCGACCCGATGAGCGCCGACCCGACGCCGCTGACCGCCGAGCCGGCGGACGACCTCGCTCCCGAGGCGGACGGCGACCTGCCCCCGGCGGCGGACGGCGACGGCGCCCCTGTCTCCGGCGCGGACGGTGCCGCCGACAGCGCGGGCACGGAGACGACCGGCCGGTGACCACGGTGGTGCCGGCCCTGCCGGTTTCCCGGCTGCTCATCTGGCGGCACGGTCGGACCGAGTGGAACGCGGTCGGCCGCTTCCAGGGGCAGCTGGACCCACCGCTCGACGACGAGGGCCGCCGCCAGGCCGCGGTGGCCGCGCCGCACCTGGCCGCGGGCGGCGCGTTGCCCGCGGGCACGGTCGTGGTGTCCAGCGACCTCGTGCGGGCCGTGGAGACGGCCGAGTCGCTCACCGCCGTCCTCGGCGTCCCCCTGCGGCTGGACCCGCGGCTGCGTGAGGTCGGCATGGGCTCGTGGGAGGGGCTGACCCGGGAGGAGGTCGCCGAGCGCCACCCGGAGCAGTACGCCGACTGGATCGCCGGCCGCCCGATCCGCGGTCGTGGCGGCGAGGACGCCGCCGACGTCCCGGCCCGCGCGCTGGCCGCCCTCCGTGACCTGCCCGAGGCGCCTGTCGCGGTCGTGGTCACCCACGGCGGGACCTCTGCCCGGCTGATGGAGGCCCTGTTGGGGCTCGGACCGGAACACCGCCGCGTCTTCGGGCCCCTCGGCAACTGCGCGTGGAGCGAACTGGCGGTGCAGAGCGAGCGGTGGCGGCTGCTGCGGCACAACAACGCGGCGCCGCTGCAGCTCGACGGCCGCCCGCCTGCCGCTCGGGGTGCCGCCCGCATCATCGAGGCCGGCGCCAGCCCGGAGGAGGGGCCACCACCGGCCCAGGACGCCGACGCGATTCTCTGACCTGCCCGTCCGGGCGGTGCCGCGAGGGATCCCGGCCGGAGGCGTTCCGTCGAGGGCTAGCCTCGCCGGGTGTCCGTCGCCGTGGTCACCGACTCCACGGCCTACCTGCCTCCTGCGCTGGTCGAGCGGTACGCGGTCGAGATCGTGCCGCTGTACGTGGTGATGGCCGGCCACTCCGGGCGTGAGGGGCAGGACATCGGACCGGCCGACGTGGCGAGGGCGCTGGCAGTCCGGGGGCAGAAGGTGTCGACGTCCCGGCCCACGCCCGGGGACTTCGTCGCCGCCTACCGCCGGTGTCTCGATGGCGGCGCCGACCGCATCGTCTCCGTCCACCTCTCCGCGGAACTGTCGGGCACCGTGGACGCGGCCCGGTTGGCCGCCGCGCAGGTCGGCGAGCACATCGTGACGGTCGTCGACTCGCGGTCGGCGGCGATGGGCAACGGCTTCGCCGTGCTGGCCGCCGCACGCGCGGCCGAGGCCGGCGCGGATGCCGGAGCCGTCGCCGCCGCAGCCCGCGACACCGCGGCCGCCACGAAGACCCTCTTCGTCGTCGACACCCTCGAGCACCTGCGCCGCGGGGGGCGGATCGGGTCGGCGGCCACCATGATCGGCACTGCGCTCGCGGTCAAGCCGGTCCTCCACGTCGTCGACGGCCGGGTCGTGCCGTTGGAGAAGGTGCGCACCTCGGCCCGCGCCCTGGCCCGTCTGGTGCAACGCGGGGTGGAGGCCGCCGACGGGGTGCCGGCCTCCGTCGCGGTCCACCACCTGGCCGCGCCGGAGCGCGCCGAGCGGCTGGCCGGTGACCTCCGTGAGCGGATCCCGGACCTCCGGGAGCTCTACGTCAGCGAGCTCGGGGCCGCGATCGGTGCGCACGTGGGTCCGGGTGCCGTGGGGCTGGTCATCGCCCCGGCTCCGGCGCTCCCGTCGGCTGCGGAGCAACTCCGGAACGGACCGGAGCAACCGGAGGAGAGGGACCCGGGGGACCGGCAGACGAACTGAGCGGTTGGTCGGCACCGGCGCAGCGTGCACCGTCCCACCCCTGACCGCCCCGGTTCCGTCCACAGGCGGGGCGGCTGTCCACAACTGTCCCGGGACCGGCTCGGCGCCGTCGGGAGCTGCCTAGCGTCCGGACGGTGCGCCTCACCTCCCGCCGCAGCGACGACGCCGATCTGATCCGCGCCCGGTTGCGGGCGCTCCTCGACGAGGGCCGCCGGTCTCCGGGCTGGGTGCCCGACGAGCCGGTCACCGGCGACCAACCGCTCCGGGACCGCCTCGCCGTCGAGGGCGAGGACGAGGAGGACGGCGCGGAGCTCCCCGACGGCATCGGGCGGCACCGTGCACCGGGCGCCGCGGTGCGGGTGGACCCCGGACGCCGGGGCGCCTGGTCGCTGTGGGCGGTCGGCCTGCTCGCGGCACTGCTGGTCACGCTGGGCACCTGGTGGAGCCGCCCGCAGATCGAGGCGGTGCCGGAGCCGGCGCCGGGGACGTCGGCGGCCACCCCGTCGGCGAGCACGCCCGCGAGCCCCTCGGTGGGCGAGGTGGCCGACGCGTCGGCCACCGTCGTCGTCTCCGTGGTGGGGCTCGTGGCCCGCCCAGGTCTGGTCACGCTGCCCGAGGGAGCGCGCGTGGCCGACGCCCTGGCGGCTGCGGGCGGTCTGCTCCCCGACGCCGATGCGGCCTCGGTCAACCTGGCCGCGGTGGTGGCCGACGGCCAGCAGATCGCAGTGGGGGTGCCGGGTGCCACACCGGGGACCGGCGCCGCGGCCGGGCCGGCCGGGACCGGGCTGGTCGACCTGAACCGGGCGACCACGGCGGACCTGGACGCGCTCCCCGGCATCGGGCCCGTCCTGGCACAGCGGATCGTCGACCACCGCGACCAACAGGGCCCGTTCCGCAGCGTCGAGCAGCTCGACGACGTACCCGGCATCGGCCCGGCGATCTTCGCCGAGCTGGCCGAGCTGGTGACCGTGTGAGCGCCCCACCCGGGCGCTGGGCGTGGGTCGACCTGCGGCTCGCACCGGTGGCTGCGGCCGTCTGGGGTGTCTCCCTCGTGGCGCCGTTCGTGCCTCCGCCCGGGCTGGTGGGCGTTGCGGCGCTCAGTACCGGAGCCGCCGCCGTTGTGGGGCGGCGGCGTCGCCGGACCGGCTCGGTCGTCCTCCTCGGGGTCCTGGCCGCGCTGACGGTCACCTCGGTCACGGCCGCGGTCCGTGCGGCCGCCCGGGAGGCCTCGCCGCTCGCGGCGGTGGCCGAGCAGCGCCGGAGCGTTCAGCTCGACCTGGAGCTGGACGGGGATCCGCTGCCGGTGCGTGGCGTCGGCCCGTCGCGCGCCGTCGCCGCCGCCACGGTCACGGCGCTGGACGACGGCGGCACGCGGCTGCGGCTGGATGACGACGTGCTGCTGTTCGGCCCCGCCGAGGAGTGGCTGGGGCTGCTCCCGGGGCAGCCGGTGCGGATCCGGGCCGCCGTCTTCCCGGCCGCGGCGGGGGACGGGCTGGTGGCGCGACTGTCGGCGCGGTCGCCGCCGCACCTGCTCGGGGATCCGCCGTGGGCTCAGCGGGCCGCCGGAGGACTGCGGGACGCGTTGTCCGAGTCCGCGCTCCGCGTGCTCGGTCCGGGGGCCGGGGGACTTCTGCCCGGGCTGGTCGTGGGCGACACCCGGGCGATGGACCCCGTCCTCGTCGAGGACTTCCGGCGGGCCGGGCTCTCCCACCTCACGGCGGTCTCCGGCGCCAACGTGGCGATCGTGCTGGCGGGGGTCCTCGCGCCGCTGCGCCGTCGCGCGGTGGACCGGAGGGTCCAGGCAGTGGTGGCGGTGGTCGCGCTGGCAGGCTTCGTCGTGCTCGCCCGGCCCAGCGCCAGCGTGGTCCGCGCAGCGGCGATGGGTGCCGTGGCGCTGCTGGCGCTGGCCAGCGGTCGGTCGCGTGCGGCCCTACCGGCACTGGGCGGCGCCGTGGTCGTCCTGCTGCTGATCGAGCCGGACCTCGCGCGGGACGCCGGCTTCGCCCTGTCGGTCGCGGCCACCGCGGCCATCGTGCTGCTCGCGCCGGGGTGGTCCCGGCGGCTGCGACTGCGCGGCTGGCCCCGGCCGGTGGCCGACGCGCTGGCGGTCGCGGCCGCCGCCGGGGTCGCCACCGCGCCGCTCGTCGCCGGCCTGTCCGGTTTGGTCAGCCCGGTGTCGTTGCCGGCCAACCTGCTGGCCGCCCCGGCCGTGCCGCCGGCGACCGTGCTCGGGCTGCTGGCCGCCCTCGCCGGTGCGCTCGTCCCGGCCCTGGGCGACGCGCTGGTGTGGCTCGGCGGGTGGCCCGCCCGCTGGCTGGTGGTCGTCGCGCAGCGTGCCGCGGCACTTCCCGACGGCGCGACCGGGTGGCCGGCCGGCACGCGCGGCGCCGTGCTGCTGACCGTGCTCCTCCTGGCCGCCGGCTGGCTCCTGTGGCGGTTCCCCCGGGCCCGGCCGCTGGCTCTCGCCGCCCTGGTGGGGGTGGTGGTCCTGGGCTGGCCGCTCCGTCAGGTCACCCGCGGGTGGCCGCCCGAGCGCACGGTCCTGGTGGCCTGCGACGTCGGCCAGGGGGACGCCCTGGTGATCCCGACCGCGCCCGGGGAGGGCGTTCTGGTGGACGCCGGCCCGGATGTCGGTGCGGTCGACCGGTGCCTGGACCGGCTGGGCATCGACCGGCTCCCGCTGGTCCTCGTCAGCCACCTGGACGCCGACCACGCCGGGGGCCTGGCCGGAGCCCTGTCCGGGCGGGAGGTCGGCACCGTCGCCACCGGGACCCTCTCGCCGGCCGAGGACCGCGGCGCCCGGCTGGACGCGCAGGTCCGCCGGGCGGGGGCGGAGCGGCATGTCCTGGTCCCGGGGGACCGGCGCACGGTGGGCAGTGCGACGCTCGAGGTGCTGGCCCCGTCGCCGGAGCGGGCCACGGCCGCCGCGGAGGCCAACGACCTGTCGCTGGTCGTCCGGGTCACCCAGCGGGGGCTGCGGGTCCTGCTGACCGGGGATCTCGGCGCGGAGATGGAGGCGCGGCTCGTTGCCGACGGGGTGGACCTGCGGGCCGACGTGCTCAAGGTGCCGCACCACGGCAGTGCCGACGCCGACCGCGGCTTCCTCACGGCCAGCGGGGCGCGGGTGGCCCTGGTGACCGTGGGGGCGGACAACACCTACGGCCACCCGACGGGCCGGGTGCTCTCGTGGTTGGCGGAGGAGGGCATCCGCGTGCACCGGACCGACCGCGAGGGCGACCTGGCGGTGGCCGGAGAGGCCGGGGCCTGGGGTGTCGCCGGCCGCGGCAGCGACGCCGGCCCCGGGCGGGATGCCGCCGCAGCGGCCGGCGGCGCGGCCGTGGGTGCCGGCGCTTCGGCCATGCGGGCCCGGGCCATCAGCGCGGTTCGCGTGGGTAGCCGGGACCGTCGTCCGAGCGTGACACCATGCCCGGGTGGCAGCAGCACCCCCGGCACCGACCTCACGCCTGCGCGCCGTGGTCGGGGAGGAGGAGCTGCTGCGGGCCCGCGCCGTCTCCGCCGTCCGCACCGCCGTGCTCGACCGCCACCCCGACGCCGAGCTGCACGAACTGCCCGCCCAGGGGCTGCCGGTCGGCCAGCTCGCCGACGTCCTCGCGCCGTCGCTGTTCGGTGGACACCGTGTGGTGGTGATCACCGGTGTGCACGAGGCCGCCGGCGCGCTCTGCGACGCGATCACCGGCTACGCGAAGGAGCCGGACCCCGACCTGACGCTCGTCGTCGTGCACAACGGCGGCAAGCGGAACGAGGCGTTGCTCAAGGCCCTCAAGGCCGCGGGCGCGGCCGTCGACGACTGTCCCAAGGTCAGCTCGGTGGGCGACCGGATCGCCTTCGTGCGCAACGAGGTGCGGTCCGCGGGCGGCCGCATCACCCCGGACGCGGCCTCGGCGCTGGTCGAGGCGATCGGCGCGGACCTGCGACAGCTGTCGTCGGCGGCCGGCCAGCTCGTCTCCGACTTCGGCGGCAGCATCGACGCCGACGCCGTCGCCCGGTTCCACCGCGGGCAGGCGGAGGTCAGCGGCTTCACCGTCGCCGAACGCGTGCTCGTCGGTGACCGGACGGGCTCCCTGGAGATGCTGCGGTGGGCCCTTCAGCGCGGGGTGGCCCACGTCCTCATCGCCGACGCGATCGCCGACGGCGTGCGTACCGCGGCCCGGGTGTCGTCGGTGCGCAGCGCCAACCCCGGTGACCTGGCGCGCACGCTGAAGATGCCACCGTGGAAGGTGAAGAAGGCCCAGGCCCAGGCGCGGGGGTGGAGCATCGAGGGGCTGCAGCAGGCGATGGGAGTGGCCGCCGAACTCAACGCCGACGTCAAGGGAGCCGCGGCCAGCGCCGACTACGCGCTGGAGCGGGCGGTGCGGCGGATCGTCGACATCCGGAGGGAGACCGGACGCGGCCGGATGTGAGCCAGCCCGGACGTCGGCGAGCCCGCGGACCGCGGCGAGCCGCAAACCGCGAGCCCGCGACCGCGAACCCGCCCCGGAACGCGGAGAGCCCCCGTCCCGGCAGGGGAGGGGGCTCTCGCGGACCGCGTCAGTGCGCGGTGCGCCGGCTCAGAGGCCGGCGACCTGCTTGGCCAGACCCGACTTGCGGTTCGCGGCCTGGTTCTTGTGGATGACGCCCTTGCTGGCGGCCTTGTCCAGCGCCTTGCCGGCGGTCTGCAGAGCGGTCGCGGCGGCGGCCGCGTCACCGGAGGCAACAGCGGTGCGGACACGCCGGACGGCGGTCTTCAGGGCGGACTTGACGGCAACGTTGCGCTGACGCGCCTTCTCGTTGGTCTTGATCCGCTTCATCTGGGACTTGATGTTCGCCACGCGTGAGCCTCGGGTGTCTCTCGGGAGGGAGTTCTGGACAGTGCGTCCGGACGGCGTGCGTCAGCGGACCGGTCTGCCAAGATACCAGCGTCGGTCGGACGACCCCAACCCGCGGGTCCACCCGCCCATCCCCGGGCAATCGGTGGCCGACGCAGCCGGGCGTGGGACGATGGGGGCACTGTGACGACTCCCGCCTACACCGACCCGGCCCGCATCCGGAACTTCTGCATCATCGCCCACATCGACCACGGCAAGTCGACGTTGGCCGACCGGATGCTCGAGGTCACCGGGATCGTCGAGGGACGGCAGATGCGTGCGCAGTACCTCGACCGCATGGACATCGAGCGCGAGCGCGGCATCACCATCAAGGCGCAGAACGTGCGACTGCCGTGGACGCCGTCGACCGGCGAGCAGGCCGGCCGCGAGTTCGTGCTCGACATGATCGACACCCCGGGTCACGTCGACTTCACCTACGAGGTGTCCCGGTCGCTGGCCGCCTGCGAGGGCGCGGTCCTCCTGGTGGACGCCGCGCAGGGCATCGAGGCCCAGACCCTGGCCAACCTCTACCTGGCCATGGAGAACGACCTCACGATCATCCCGGTCCTCAACAAGATCGACCTCCCGGCCGCGCAGCCGGAGAAGTACGCCGCCGAGATCGCGCACATCATCGGCTGCGACGCCGACGACGTCCTGCGGGTCAGCGGCAAGACCGGCGAGGGCGTGCCGGCTCTGCTGGATCTGATCGTCGAGCAGATCCCCGCCCCGACCGGCGTGGCCGAGGGCCCCGCCCGGGCGATGATCTTCGACAGCGTCTACGACATCTACCGCGGGGTCATCACCTACGTCCGGGTCGTCGACGGCCGGATCGCCGCCCGCGACAAGATCAAGATGATGTCCACCGGCGCCACGCACGAGCTGCTGGAGATCGGGGTCATCTCCCCGGAGCCCAAGCCCGTCGAGAGCCTCGGCGTCGGCGAGGTCGGCTACTTCATCACCGGGGTGAAGGACGTCCGCCAGTCCCGCGTCGGCGACACCGTCACCCTGCAGCACAAGCCGGCCACCGAGTCGATCGGCGGCTACCGCGACCCCAAGCCGATGGTCTACTCCGGCCTCTACCCGATCGACGGCAGCGAGTACCCGCTGCTGCGCGAGGCCCTGGACAAGCTGCTGCTCAACGACGCCGCCCTGACCTACGAGCCGGAGACCTCCGCGGCGCTGGGCTTCGGCTTCCGCGTTGGCTTCCTCGGCCTGCTGCACCTGGAGATCGTCCGCGAGCGGCTGGAGCGCGAGGCGAACATCAGCCTCATCTCCACCGCGCCCAACGTCGTCTACCGGGTGGTCATGGAGGACGGCTCGGAGCTCGTCGTCACCAACCCCAGCGACTGGCCCGAGGGCAAGATCGACACGGTCTACGAGCCGGTCGTCAGCGCCACCATCATCGCGCCCAGTGACTACACCGGCACGATCATGGAGCTCTGCCAGAGCCGGCGGGGGCAGCTCGGCGGCATGGACTACCTCAGCGAGTCCCGCGTCGAGCTGCGCTACACGCTGCCGCTCGGCGAGATCATCTTCGACTTCTTCGACGCGCTGAAGTCGCGCACCCGCGGCTATGCCTCCCTCGACTACTCCGAGGCCGGCGAGCAGGAGTCGAAGCTGGTCAAGGTCGACATCCTGCTCCAGGGCGAGGCGGTCGACGCGTTCAGCGCGATCGTCCACAAGGACAAGGCCTACAGCTACGGCGTGATGATGGCCGGCAAGCTGCGCGAGCTCATCCCGCGCCAGCAGTTCGAGGTGCCCATCCAGGCCGCCGTCGGCTCCCGGGTCATCGCCCGGGAGACCGTCCGGGCCATCCGCAAGGACGTCCTCGCCAAGTGCTACGGCGGGGACATCACCCGCAAGCGGAAGCTGCTGGAGAAGCAGAAGGAGGGCAAGAAGCGGATGAAGATGGTGGGCCGCGTCGAGGTCCCCCAGGAGGCCTTCGTCGCCGCGCTCTCCACCAACGAGTCCACCGCCTCCAAGAAGTGAGCGAGCTTGCGAGCTCACCGGTGAACAGAGCACCTGGCGGCACGCGGTCGACGAGCGCCGGCGAGGAGAGCGCGTGACCGCCCGGATCGAGGCGGTCTGCGTCTCCGGCCCCCGGCCCATCCGCCTGCCGCGCGCCGGCGACACCACGAGCGCCATCGACAAGCGGCCGGTCGCCGGCCGCGTCGCCGTCCACCCGCTCGGTCTGGACGGCGACGTGCAGGTCAACCGCAGGTGGCACGGCGGCGAGGGGCAGGCGCTCTACGCCTACGCGCAGGAGGACGCCGACTGGTGGGCCGCCGATCTCGAGCGCGACCTGCCGGCCGGCCGGTTCGGCGAGAACCTGCGCACCAGCGGCATCGACCTCACCGGCGCCCTGCTCGGTGAGCGGTGGCGCATCGGCGGCGTGCTCGTCGAGGTCACCGCCCCCCGCACGCCGTGCGCCAAGCTGCGGGCGCACTGGGGCGTTCCGCGGCTGATCAAGCGGTTCACCGAGCACGGCGCCAGCGGCGCCTACCTGCGCGTCCTCGCGACGGGCGACCTGGGCGCCGGTGACCGCATCGAGGTCGTGGAGCGCCCGGACCACGACATCACCATCGGCATGACCTTCCGTGCGTCCACGACCGAGCCGCACCTGCTAGCCGAGCTCGCCCCGGCGCGCGCGGCGTTGCCGGAGCGGAACCGGTCCAAGGTCGACGCGGCGCTCGCCGGACGGACCGGCGCCACCGTCTGACCGCCGCGGCGGGATACCGTCCCGGGCGCCGGAGAGGTCCTGAGCAGGGGAGGCGACATGCTGCTGCGCCGGGCGGCCACCGCGGTCCTGACCCTCGCCGTCCTCACCGCCTGCGGCGGCGGCGAGCCCGAGGTCTCGGCCGCCGAGTTGCTCGACCGCGCGCGGACCGCCCTCGACGATACGCCGAGCGTGCACTTCGTCCTCACCAGCGAGGGCGCCCCCGACACCGGCACGCACCTGGCCGGCGGCGAGGGGGACATCGCCCGCCCCGCCTCGTTCGACGGCACCCTGCAGGTGCTGACCGGCGGCGCGGCCCTCGAGGTCGCCGTGGTCTCCGTCGACGGCACGGTCTACGCCCAGCTGCCCTTCACCGGCGGCTTCAGCGTCGTCGACCCCGCGCAGTTCGGCATCGGCGACCCGGGCGCGCTGCTCGCCCCCGACGGCGGCATCTCCCGGCTGCTCGGAGCCGCGGAGGACGCCGAGCTGGGGGAGGAGCGCCGGGTGGACGGCGAGGTGGTGCGCGAGGTGACCGCGCAGCTGCCCGGCGACCTGGTCGAGGAGGTGCTGACCAGCCAGGACCCCAGCCGTCCGGTGGACGCGCGGCTGTCGGTGGTCCCCGACAGCGGCGAGCTGCGGCGGGTCGAGCTGACCGGCCCGTTCTTCACCGCCGACGACGCCACCTACACCCTCGAGCTCAGCGAGCACGGCGCCGATGTCGACATCACCGCGCCGCCCACCGGCTGACCCGGGCGCGGGGCCGGCGGCGGTCCCCGGCCTCCCGCTGGTCGTCCTGGCCGCCGTCGCGGTGCTGGTCACCGCCGCCGACACCTACGTCGTCGTCCTCGCGCTGCCCGACATCCTCACCGGCGTCGGGGTGGGCGTGGAGGAGTTGCAGCGGGCGGCGCCCATCGTCGGCGGCTTCCTGCTCGGCTACACCGCCACGCTGCCGCTGCTGGGCCGGCTGGCCGACCTGCGCGGCCGGGTGCCGGTGCTGGTCGGCTGCCTCCTGCTGTTCGCCCTCGGCTCGCTGCTCACCGCCACCGCCGGCGAGCTGGGTCCCGTGGTCGCCGGCCGGGGACTGCAGGGCGTCGGGGCCGGCGGGCTGGTCCCGGCCACCCTGGCGCTGGTCGCCGACCGCTGGCCGCCCGAGCGGCGGGCCGTGCCGCTCGGCGTCGTCGGCGCGGTGCAGGAGACCGGCGCCGTCCTCGGGCCGCTGGCCGGCGCGGCGGTCCTGGCCGTCGCCGACTGGCGGGCCATCTTCTGGCTCAACCTGCTGCTCGGCCTCGCCCTGGCCGGCGGTGCGCTGCTCACCGGGCCGGCCCGCCGCCCCGACCCCGTCGGCCTCACGCTCGCCGCGCTGACCGCGCTCGCCGCGGGGCTGCAGCTCGCCGAGCCCCGGGCGCTGGCCGAGGACGTCACCCTCGGCCTGCTCTGGGTGCCGGTGCTCGGTGCCGCCACCCCGCTGGTGCTGGTCGCGGTCGTCGCCGGCGGCGCGCTCGTCGTCCGCAGCCTCACCACCCCGAGCGGCGCGGTGCTGCCGCTGCGCGGCCTGGGCCGGCTCGCGGCCGAGGTCGACGTCGTCGGCTCGCTGCTCGTGGTGGTGGCGCTGGGCAGCCTCGTCTGGGCCTTCGCGGCCGCCGACCCCGGCACCCAGGTCGTCGCGCACGGGCCGGTCCTGCTCCCGCTGGCCGCCGTCGCCGCGGTCGCGTTCGTGCTGCACGAGCGGCGGGCCGCCGCCCCCGTGCTGCCGCTGCGGGCGCTGCGCCCGACCGGGGCGTGGGGCGCGCTCGTGGTCAACCTGCTGGTCGGGGTCGCGCTCGTGGCCGCGCTGGTCGACGTCCCGCTGTTCGCCCGCGCCACCACCACGCCCGGGGACCAGCTCGGCGCGGCCCTGGTGCTGCTGCGGCTGCTGGTCGCCGTCCCGGTCGGCGCGGTCGCCGGGGGGTGGCTGTGCCGGGCGGTCCCGCCGCGGCTGGTCGCCGGCGGCGGCATGGCCCTCGCGGCCCTGGCCCTGGTCGCGATGACCGGCTGGGGCGAGCGCTCGCTGGACGGCGTCGCCTCGACCCTCGTGCTGCTCGCCGCGGGCCTCGGCTTCGGGCTGGCCATCGCGCCGGTCAACGCAGTGCTGCTCGCGGTGACCGGTGCCGACGTCCACGGCAGCGCCGGCGCCCTGTCGGTGGTGGCGCGCACCGTCGGCATGCTGGTCGGGCTGTCGCTGCTCACCGCGATCGCGCTGCGCCGGTTCACCGCCGAGGTGACCGCGATCGGCTCGCCGCTGGACCTCTGCCCGCGGACGCCGGCCGACTGCCCCGCGTACGACGCCGCCACCGACGCCGCCGTCCTCACCCAGCTGCACACCGTCTTCGCCGGCGCCGCGGTGGCCGCCGGCCTCGCGGCGCTGGCGGCGCTGGTCCTCCTGCGCGGCAGAGGCGACTGACGCGGAGGCGGATCTCGTCTACGTTGCCCGCGGAGGGAGGCGCCCGTGACCGACAGCGCGCACCTGCGGATCGGGCTCCTGGGCGCCTCCACGGCATCGGTGGACGGCGCACCCCTCGACCTCGGCGGTCCCCGGCAGCGCGCCGTCCTCACCGTCCTGGTGCTGGCCCGCGGCGAGGTCGTGGCGGTCGAGCGGCTGATCGAGGCGGTGTGGGGCGAGGACCCGCCGGAGGACGCCGTCGGTGCGCTGCAGGCCTACGTCTCCCACCTGCGCCGGCGGCTGCAGCCCGGCAGCGCCGCGCGCACCCGGTCGGCGGTCATCGTCCGCGAGGGGCGGGGGTACGCCGTCCGGTTGCCGCCCGACGCGGTCGACGCCTGGCGCTTCGAGGCGTTGGTGCAGCAGGCCGCGGCCACGGACGACCCGGCGGCCACGGTCGCGCTGCTCGACCAGGCGCTGGCGCTGTGGCGCGGCCCGCCGCTGGCCGAGTACGCCGACGAGCCGTGGGCGCAGGCGGAGGTCGGCCGGCTCGCCGAGCTGCGCGCGGTGGCCCGGGAGCGCCGGCTGGACGCCCGGCTGCGGCGCGGCGAGGCGGCGCTCGTCGTCCCCGACCTCGAGACGCTGGTCGCCGAGGAGCCGCTGCGCGAGGAGCGCTGGCGGCTGCTCGTCCTCGCGCTGTACCGGGCGCACCGGCAGGCCGACGCGCTGGCCGCGCTGCGGCGGGCGCGGACCACCCTCGCCGACGAGCTCGGCGTCGACCCCGGCCCGGCGCTGCGCGAGCTGGAGGAGCAGGTGCTGGCGCAGGCCCCCTCCCTGCACCCGCCGCGGCGCGGCCCGGCGCCGGCGCCCGTGCCGGCCGCGGCACCGGAGGACCTGCTCGACCGGGACCGCGAGCTGGCCGCCGTCCGGGCCGCGCTGGACGACCTCGTCGCCGGCGAGCCGCGGCTGCTGCTGGTCCAGGGACCGCCCGGGATCGGCAAGACGCGGCTGCTCACCGAGGTGCGGCGGCTGGCGGCCGAGCGCGGCGCGCGGGCCCTCTGCGCCCGGGGAAGCCAGCTGGAGCGGGCGTTCGGGTTCGGCGTCGTCCGCCAGCTGTTCGAGCCCGAGCTGGTCGACCCGCAGCGACGGGAGCAGCTGCTCGGCGGCGCGGCGGCCAGCGCACGGGGCGTCTTCGACGTCGCGGCCGACGACGCGGCGGAGGGCTCCTTCGCCGTCCTGCACGGCCTCTACTGGCTGGCCGTCACCCTCACCGAGTCCGGGCCGCTGGTGCTGGCCGTGGACGACCTGCAGTGGGCCGACCGGGCCTCGCTGCGCTGGCTGGCCTACCTGACCCGGCGGATGGAGGGCGTGCCGGTGCTGCTGGTCGGCACCGTGCGCACCGGGGAGCCGGCGCAGGAGGAGGAGCTGCTCGCCGAGCTGGCGCTGGAGCCGGCCGCGGTCGTCGTCCGGCCCGCCCCGCTCTCCCCGGAGGCGACGGCCGGCTTCGTCGGACGGCGGCTGGGCGAGCCGGTCTCGCCGCTGTTCGTGCGCGCCTGCCACCGGACCACGTCGGGCAACCCGCTGCTGCTGCGGCAGCTGGTGCGGGCGCTGGAGGCCGACGGTGTCCGGCCCGACGCCGCGCACGCCGACACCGTGCTGGCGGTCGGCTCGCGGGCGGTGTCGAGCATGGTGCTCGTGCGGCTGCGGCGGCTCGGCGGCGACGTGCCGGCCGTCGCCCGCGCCGCCGCCGTGCTCGGCGACGGCGCCCCGCTGCCGCTGGTCGCCGCGCTCGCCGAGCTGCCCGAGCCGGAGACCGCCGCCGCGCTGGCGGCGCTGGCCCGGGCCGAGGTGGTGCATGACGAGCAGCCGCTGGCGTTCGTGCACCCGCTGGTGCGCGAGGCGGTGTACCGCGACCTCCCCGCGCCCGAGCGCGCGCTGCGCCACGAGCGCGCCGCGCGGGTGCTCCGCGCGGCCGGTGCCGGCGACGAGCAGGTGGCCGCCCACCTCCTGCTCGCCCCCCTGCGCGGGGACGACGCGACGGTGGCCACACTGCGCCGGGCGGCCCGCACCGCCGCCGAGCGGGGCGCCTCCGACAGCGCGGTGGTCCTGCTGCGCCGGGCCCTGGGTGAGCCGCCCGGCGCCGAGCAGCGCTGCGAGGTGCTCAGCGAGCTCGGCCGGCTGGAGTCCCTGCTCGACGGCATCGCCGGCACCGAGCACCTGCTGCAGGCGTACGGCACCTCCGAGGACGCCCGCAGCCGCGCCGACCTCGCCGTCACCGTCGCCCGGACGCAGGTGTTCGCCAGCCCGCCCGGCGTCGCCACGGCGTTCGCCCGGGAGGCCGCCTCCGTCGTCCCGCCGGAGCTCGCCGACCAGCGGCAGGCCCTGCTCGCCGTGGAACGGATCAGCGGCTTCATGCACTGGCTGGACCCGGCGATCTGGCGCAGCGCCGAGCCCCCGGAGCCGGCCGGTGACGGCGACGGCGCGCGGATGCTGGCCGCCGCCCTGGCCTTCGAGACCACCGTCGACGGCACCGACCGCGAGCGGGCGGTGGCCCTGGCCCGGCGGGCGCTGGACGGCGACCGGCTCCGGCGGGCCGACGACGGGCTGTTCTGGGTGGTCGCCGCGACGGTGCGGATGCTGGCCGACGACGACCTCGGCGACTTCTGGGACCGCGCGCGGGCCGAGGCGCACGCCCGGGGCTCGCTGTTCGCCGCGCTGTCGACCAGCCTCTGGCAGGGGTTCTGGCACTGGCGCCGCGGTGAGCTGGACGAGGCGCTGGCCTGCCTGGGCGTCGCCCACGAGCAGGACCGCATGTGGGGCGGGTCGGGCGTGGGTGAGCTCTACACCCACGCCTTCACCATCGGCTGCCTCCTCGACCGCGGCGACGTCGCCGCCGCCCGCCGGGCCGCCGATGCCGCGTTCGCCGGGCCGGTCGCCGGCGAGGGTGCGCGGCTGCTGCACCACGCCGCCGCCCGGCTGCTGGTCGCCGAGGGCCGGCACGCCCAGGCGCTCGACGCGCTCGACGCCGCCCCGGCGCCCATCCCGATCCCCAACCCGGTCTGGAACCCGTGGCGCAGCATCGCCGCCTCCGCGCTGGCCGGGCTGGGCCGGACCGACGAGGCGGTCGCCCTGGTCGAGGACGAGGTGCGGCGGCTGCGCCGCTGGGGCGCGCCCACCTACCTCGGCGCCGCGCTCCGGCAGCTCGGCGTCCTCGAGGGGCCCGACGGGGTGCCCACGCTGCGCGCGGCGGTCGAGACCCTCGCGCCGACGTCCGCCGCGGTGGAGCTGGCCCGTGCCCGGTGCGCCCTGGGCGGCCGACCGGAGGTGCCCGACGCCGAGGCGGGGCCGCTGCTA
>NZ_JALPKQ010000051.1:0-33127 GCF_051383655.1 Geodermatophilus sp. CPCC 205761 | reverse complement strand
GTTGACGACGTTGTCCGCACTCCCCCGGGCGACGGTGTTGTCCTGAGGGTCCAGGTTCCGCTCGCTCCCGGAGTCGGGCACCTGCTTGACAAGAACGACGATGTTCATCGTCAGACCTACCTCCGCGCTGGGGTCTGGGGTCGCGGGCCTCGCCCGCCTGCTCCGATAGTGGAGGTTACCGTCGGGTAACGGGGATGCCCGTGCCGGTTCCGGTGACCCCCGTCACGATCCGCGCGCCGCTGCCGGGGGTTCCTCCGCGGGCGCGACGAGCACGGCGCGGTCGGCCGGGGTGACCGTCACCGCGGCGCCCGGGACGAGGTCGCCGCTGCCGGCGCTGACGACGTCCACGGCGAGCTCGAGGCCGTCGGGCAGGGCCACCGCCAGCCGGGTCGTCGCGCCGGAGAAGGTGCGCGTGACCACCCGACCGGCGCCCGCGGGGTCGGCGGCCACGGTCAGCGACTCCGGCCGGACCAGCGCCACGACGGCGCCCGACGGCGGCACCGCCCCGGCCGCCGGCCGGCGGACGCCGAGCAGCTCCACTCCCCCGCCGGCCGGCCGCGCGGGCACCCGGTTCATCGTCCCGACGAACTCCGCCACGAACGCCGTCGCCGGCCGCTCGTAGAGCTCGTCGGGCGAGGCCACCTGCTCCAGCCGGCCGGCGCGCAGCACGCCCACCCGGTCGGCCACCGACAGGGCCTCGGCCTGGTCGTGGGTGACGAAGACGGTGGTGATGCCCAGCTCCAGCTGGATGCGGCGGATCTCCTCCCGCAGCTGCACCCGCACCTGGGCGTCGAGCGCCGACAGCGGCTCGTCGAGCAGCAGCACCTGGGGCGCGACGGCCAGCGCCCGCGCCAGCGCCACCCGCTGCTGCTGACCGCCGGAGAGCTGGTGGGGATAGCGGGCCGCGCGGTCGGCCAGGCCGACCAGCTCCAGGAGCTCCGCGGCCCGCCTGGTGCGCTCGGCCTTGCCCCGGCGCCGGACCCGGAGGCCGAAGGCGACGTTGTCGGCGACGGTCAGGTTCGGGAACAGGCTGTAGGCCTGGAACACCATCCCCATGTCCCGCTTGCTGGCCGGCACGCCGGTGACGTCCCGCCCGTCGAGCAGCACCCGGCCGGCGTCGGGCCGCTCGAAGCCGGCGATCGCCCGCAGCGCCGTCGTCTTCCCGCAACCCGAGGGCCCCAGCAGGGCGAGGAACTCGCCCCCGCCCACGTCGAGGTCCAGGCCGTCGAGGGCGAGCACCGATCCGTAGCGGCGGGTCAGCCCCTCGAGCCGGACGGCGACGCCGGGGCGCTCGCGGAGGTCGGCCGGGGCCGCCACGGCCCGGGCGGCCGGAGCGGTGGTCATGCGGACTCCTCCCCCGCCCGCCGGCGGTCCAGCGCGGAGATCAGCAGCAACAGGACCCAGGTCATCCCCAGGGAGAGCACCGAGACCGCGACCGACAGCTGCGGCCGGGAGCCGGCGATCTCCAGGATCCAGGTCGGGAAGGTCCGGAAGCCCAGGATCTGGGCGATGGTGAACTCGCCCAGCACGAGCGCCAGGGTCAGGAACGACGCGGTGAGCACCGACGTCCGCAGCACCGGCAGCACCACCGAGACCAGCACCCGCGGCCACGAGGCGCCCAGGTTGCGCGCCGCCTCGGTGAGCGTGCGCAGGTCGGTCCCGCGCAGCCCGGCGTCCAGGGCGCGGTAGACGAACGGCAGCGCCATGACGACGTAGACGAGGACCAGGATCCACGGCAGCTCCGGCCGCTGAAGGGCGAAGAACGCCTCGGCCAGCGGGGTGTCGAGGAAGTAGTCCGGTGCCCAGGCCAGCACGCTGCGCACGCCCACGACCAGCGCGATCGGCGGCAGCACGAGCGGCAGCAGGGTGAGCAGCTCCACCGTCGTCCGCAGCCGGGGGAGGCGCAGGTCCACCAGGACGACGGTCGGCACCATGAGCAGCAGCGACAGCAGCACGGTCAGCACCGCGATGGTGAGCGAGCGGCCGAAGGTCTCGGCGAACCCCTCCGCGCCGGGGATCCCGGTGTAGTGCTCGGCGGTGAAGCCGCCGGAGCCCCGGTCGCGGACGGTGAACCACAGCGACGCGGCGACGGGCACCAGGAAGTAGAGGCCGAACAGGGCCAGCACGGCCCAGCGCCAGACGCCGGAGCCGCGCCGTCCGGCCCGGACGGGGGTGTCGGGCGCGACGCTGCCGGCACCGGCCACCCCCGCCGTCGACAGGCTCACGACAGCCACCGCTGGGTGCGGCGCTGCACCCAGGCGTAGAAGGCCATGACCAGCCCGATGAGCACGACCATGCCGAGCGCGAGCGCCTTGCCCAGGTTCTCCGCGCCCACCACGACGTTGCTCGACAGTGCGTCGGCGATCTGCAGCGTGACCAGCGGGATGCTGCTGCCGACCAGGGCGCGGGCGGTGGCGTAGGCGGCGAAGGCCGAGGCGAACAGCAGCATGGTCGCGCCGATGACCGGCGGGGCGAGCACCGGCCCGCCGACGTGCCGCCAGTACTGCCAGCCGCTCGCGCCGAGGTTGTCCGCCGCCTCCCGCCACTGCGGCCGCAGGGCCTCCAGCGCGGGCGTGATGGTGAGGACCATCAGCGGCACCAGGAAGTACAGGTAGACCAGCGCCAGCCCGGTCATCGAGTACAGCGAGAAGCCGCTCCACCCGAGCGTGTCGGTGAGCAGCGCGGTGACCACGCCGGCGTTGCCGATCGTGGCGATGAAGGCGAACGCCAGGGGCACCCCGCCGAAGTTGGCCAGCACCCCCGACGCGGTGAGCACCAGCCGGCGCAGCAGCCGGCCCCGCCGGGCCCGCAGCACCGCGATCGCCACGGTCAGCCCGAGCGCGGCGCCGAGCACCGCGGTGATCGCGGACAGCTGCAGGCTGCCGACGTAGGCGCGCCGGTAGGCCCCCTCGGTGATCGAGGTGATGCTCTCGGTCGACCAGCTCTCCTCGAACGTCGTCGGGTCGGTCGCGCGGAAGGCCTCGACCCCCACGACGCCGATCGGCAGCACCAGGAAGAGCGCCACGTAGAGGAAGAACGGAACGGCGCCGAGCGCGGCCAGCAGCTCCGCCCGATCGGGCCGCCGACGTCGCGCTCGTCGTGGCGCTCAGCCGGACATCTCCGCGTTCCAGCGCTCGGCGACCACGTCGCGCGCGGCCGTCTCCTGCTCCGCGGTCGGGAACTCGGCGGCGCCCTCCACCGGCGGCAGCGCCGCCAGCAGGTCGGCGTCGGCGGTGCCGGCCGCCTCCATCGCCGGCAGCCGCACCGGGCGGGCGCCGCCGCCCAGCCAGGTGTTCTGGCCCTCGTCGCTGTAGAGGAACTCCTGCCACAGCCGGGCCGCGGCCGGGTGCGGCGCGAACGCGCTGATCCCCTGGTTGTAGTAGCCGCCGAACAGCCCGTCGGCGGGGACGGCGACCTGCCACTCCGCGCCCTGGTCGGCGAGGTCGTCGGTCAGCCCGGCGTTGTTGTAGTCCCAGTCGATGGAGATGGGCGTCTCCCCGCTGAGGATCGTCGCCGGCGTGATCTCGACCGGGTTGAAGTTGCCGACGTCCTTGACCTGGCGGAAGAAGTCGATGCCCGGGCCGATGTCGTCGAGGCTGCCGCCGTTGGCCAGCGACGCCGCCCACACGCCGGAGAACGCTGCCGTCGCCTGGGTCGGGTTGCCGTTGAGGGCGACCAGGCCGGCGTACTGCGGGTCGAGGAGGTCGGCGAACGTCGCCGGGCACGCGGCGACGGCGGTGGCGTTGCAGCCGATCGAGATGTAGCCGCCGTAGTCGTTGACCCAGTACCCCTCCGGGTCCTTCTGGCCCTCGGGGATCTCGTCCCAGGTCTGCACCTGGTAGGGGGCGAGCAGGTCCTGCGCCTTGGCCTGGTGGTGGAACGGGGTGCCGAGGTCGAGGACGTCCGGCGCCCGGTCCTGGCCGCGCTGGCTGGTCACCGCGTTGAGCTCGTCCTGGCTCGAGCCGTCGGGCAGGGTGCTGACGACCTCGATGCCGTACTTCTCGCTGAAGGTGTCGATCATCTCGCCGTAGTTCGCCCAGTCCGGCGGCAGCGCGATGACGTTGAGCGTGCCCTCGGCCTGCGCGGCCTCCACCAGCGCGTCGAGGTCCCCGAAGTCGGCCAGCGAGGTCGCGGCGGCCGCGTCGCTGCTGCCGCCTCCGCCGCCCGATCCGCCGTCGTCCCCGTCCCCGCCCCCGCAGGCGGCCAGGACCAGGGCAGCGGCCGACAACGCCGCCGCCGTCCGCGCGGTGGGACGTCCGTTCAGGGTGCTGCGCTGCACGTCTCTCCTCCAGGTGGTGGGCCCGCCACCGGCGGGCTGCCGGGATCGTGGCAGACGGCGCGGACGCGCGACCGGTCCGCGGCGTCGCCGCCAGGTGGCGATCCGGTGAACGCCGGAACTCCCAGCGCTCAGCGGCCGGTGAAGGTCGCCTTCCCCGGGCCGCTCTCGAGGAAGGACCGCATGCCGGCCTTCTGGTCCTCGGTGTCGAACAGCTCGGCGAACAGCCGGCTCTCCAGCGCGAGCCCCTCCGGCAGGGTCATGTCCAGGCCGTCGTCGATCGCCCGCTTCGCGGCCGCCAGGGCGAGCGGCGGCCCGGCGGCGAACTTGCGCGCCATGGCCACCGCCGTCGACTCGACGTCGGCGTCCGGGACGACGGCGTCGGCCAGCCCGATCTCGAGCGCCTCCTCGGCGCCGACGTGCCGGCCGGTGAAGACGAGGTCCTTGGCGCGGGCCGGGCCGACCAGACGGGCCAGCCGCTGCGTGCCCCCGGCACCGGGGATGACGCCGAGCAGGATCTCCGGCTGGCCGATCTTGGCGCCGGCCCCCATGACGCGGAAGTCGGCGCACAGCGCCAGCTCGTACCCGCCGCCCAGGGCGTAGCCGGTGATCGCGGCGATGACCGGCTTGGGGATCCGCTGCACCGCGGTGAAGGAGTCGGTCAGCTCACGGCCCCAGGCCACCATGCCGCGGCCGTCGAGCTGGGACATGGCCTTGATGTCGGCGCCGGCCGCGAACACCCGCTCCCCGCCGTAGACCACGACCGCACGGACGTCGGCCCGCTCGCCGGCCTCCAGGGCCGCGGCACGCACCTCCATGTGCAGCTGCTCGTTGATCGCGTTCATCTTCGGCCGGTCGAGGCGGATGGTCCCCACCCCGTCGGCCACCTGCAGGGTCACGAACTCCGGGGCTGCCATGCGGGCCCTCCAGCGCGGGTGGACGTCGTCGTCGTCGCACCCTAGCCAGGAGCGTCCCGCGGGCCGCCGGCCGGGCGTTTCAGGCGGCCCGGCGGGCCGTCCACCGGCCGTCGGCGCGCTGCACGTGCAGCGCCAGCCCGAAGGTCTCCGAGAGCGTCTCCTGGGTGAGCACCTGCTCCACCGGCCCCGCCGCGACCACCCCGCCGGCGCGCATCAGCAGCGCGTGCGTGTAGCCGGGCGGGATCTCCTCCACGTGGTGGGTGACCAGCACCTGGGCGGGGGCGTAGAGGTAGCGGGCGAGGTCCGACAGCCGGCTGACCAGGTCCTCCCGGCCGCCGAGGTCCAGCCCGGCGCCGGGCTCGTCGAGCAGCAGCAGCTCGGGGTCGGGCATGAGCGCCCGGGCGATCTGCACCCGCTTGCGCTCACCCTCGCTCAGCGTCCCGAACGGGCGGTGCGCCATCGGCGCGACGCCCCACTGCTGCATGAGCACCGCCGCGCGGGTGAGGTCGTGCACGTCGTAGCGCTCCCGCCACCGGCCGAGGACGGCGTACCCCGCGGAGAGGACGACGTCGCCGGTGCGCTCGCCCGGCTGGATGCGCTGGGCCAGCGCGGCGCTGGTCAGCCCGATCCGCGGCCGCAGCTCGAAGACGTCGACCGCGCCGAGGGTCTCCCCCAGCAGCTCCACCGTGCCGCGGGTCGGGTGCAGGTGCGCCGCGGCCAGCTGCAGCAGCGTCGTCTTCCCCGCCCCGTTGGGCCCGAGGACGACCCACCGCTGCTCGGGCAGCACGGTCCACTCGATGCCGTGCAGCAGGTACGTCTCCCCCCGGACGACGTCCACACCGTGCATCTCGACGACCGCCTCGCTGGACACCCCCCCATCCAACCAACCCGCCGGAGGACCCCGCCCTGCCACCCGGGGGCCGACGGTGTTGGCAGGATCACTCCCGTGCGCAGCAGCCCGGACGACGTCGAGGTGTGGCCCGGCTCCCCCACACCCCTGGGGGCCCACTGGGACGGGAACGGCACCAACTTCGCCCTCTGGTCGGCCGGCGCGCAGGCGGTCGACCTGTGCCTGTTCGACGCCGACGGCACCGAGCACCGCCACCGCCTGCAGGAGACCACCCACCAGGTGTGGCACGGGCGGCTGCCCGGGGTCGGCCCGGGCCAGCGCTACGGCTACCGGGTGCACGGCAGCTACGACCCCGGTTCCGGGCTGCGGTACAACCCGTCCAAGCTGCTGCTCGACCCCTACACCCGCGCCGTCGACGGCGACCTGGAGCTGCACCCGGCGCTGTTCGGCTACACCGACGCCGCCTTCGACGCCGCGGTCCCCGACCTGCGCGACTCGGCGCCGTTCGTGCCCCGCGGAGTGGTCGTCCACGACCCCTTCCCCTGGGACGGCGACCGGTCGCCCAACACCGCGTGGTCGGACACCGTCATCTACGAGGTGCACGTCAAGGGCGCGACCATGTGCTCCCCGGACATCCCGCCGACCCTGCGCGGCACGTACGCCGGCCTGGCACACCCCGCCTTCGTCGAGCACCTCCAGGCGCTCGGCGTCACCGCGGTCGAGCTGCTGCCGGTGCACCACTTCGTCAGCGAGCCGCACCTGCTCTACCGCGGGCTGACCAACTACTGGGGCTACAACACCCTCGGCTACTTCGCCCCGCACGCGGCCTACAGCGCCTCCGGCACGGGCGGGCAGCAGGTCACCGAGTTCAAGGCGATGGTCAAGGCGCTGCACGCCGCGGGGATCGAGGTGATCCTCGACGTCGTCTACAACCACACCGCCGAGGGCGACCACACCGGGCCGACGCTCTCCTTCAAGGGCATCGACAACGGCGGCTACTACCGGCTGGCCGGCGGCGGCCCGTCCCGGTACACCGACTACACCGGGTGCGGGAACACCCTCGACGTCCGCCGCCCGCCCGTGCTGGCGCTGCTCATGGACTCGCTGCGCTACTGGGTCACCGAGATGCACGTCGACGGGTTCCGGTTCGACCTCGCCGCCGCCCTGGCCCGGTCGATGCACGACGTCGACCGGCTCTCGGCGTTCTTCGACGTCGTCCACCAGGACCCGGTGATCAGCCGGGTGAAGCTGATCGCCGAGCCGTGGGACGTCGGCGAGGGCGGCTACCAGGTGGGTAACTTCCCGCCGCTGTGGACCGAGTGGAACGGCAAGTACCGCGACACCGTGCGCGACGTGTGGTCCGGCGCGCACGTCGGCATCCGGGACCTCGCCTACCGGCTGACCGGCTCCTCGGACCTCTACCGCTCCGACGGGCGGCGGCCCTTCGCCAGCATCAACTTCGTCACCGCCCACGACGGGTTCACCCTCGCCGACCTCGTCACCTACCAGCGCAAGCGCAACGAGGCGAACGGCGAGGACAACCGGGACGGCGAGGGCCACAACCGGAACTGGAACTGCGGCGTCGAGGGTCCCAGCGCGGACCCGGAGGTGCAGGCGCTGCGGGCCCGGCAGATCCGCAACCACCTGGCCACGCTGCTGCTGTCCACCGGGGTGCCGATGCTCACCGCCGGCGACGAGCTCGCCCGCACGCAGCAGGGCAACAACAACGCCTACTGCCAGGACAACGAGATCTCCTGGATCGACTGGGCCGCCGCCGACACCGACCTCGTCGCCTTCGTCGCCCGGCTGGTCGCGCTGCGGCGGTCCGCGCCCGTGCTTCGGCAGGAGGCGTTCTTCGAGGGCCACGAGATCCCGGGCACCGGCGGCACCCGCGACCTCGCCTGGTTCCACCCGGCCGGGCACCAGCTCGGCACTGCGGACTGGTTCGACACCGGCCTGCAGACCGTCGGGATGTACCTCGACGGCCGCGGCATCCGGCACCGCGACCAGCGCGGGCGGCCGGTCGTGGACGACTCCTACCTCGTGCAGCTGCACGCCGGACCCGACCCGGTGACCGTCCACCTGCCCGGCCCGCCCTGGTCGGACGGCTACCAGTTCGTGGTCTCCACGGAGTACCCGACCGGCGCCCCGCCCCGGCCGACCGTGGTCGCCCCGGGACCGGTCGAGATGCCGCCGCGCACCGTCTGGCTGCTGCGCATCCTCCGCCGTCCCTGAGGCCGCCCAGCGGGTATAGGAAGCTCTACCCACATCAGAGCGGATCTGACGTGGGTAGAGCTTCCTATACCTGTTCCCTCAGTCCTGGACCTGCTCGAAGGTGATGACCGTCCAGCCGAGGAGCAGGCGGTCACCGTCGGAGAGCGGGTGGGCGACGCCGGGCTCGAGCTGGGTCCACTCGGTGGCCTCCGGGCCGGCGACGTGGGTGCCGTTCAGCGACCCGAGGTCGACCAGCGAGACCTCGCGGCCGTTGCGCTGGATCGCGGCGTGGGCCGAGGACAGCACGTTCTGGGTGTCGGCGATCGGCACCGGCCGGGCCGAGCCGGTCGAGACGAGCTCGTGGTTGTCGGGACGCCGGCCGAGGACGAGGTCCTCGTCGACGGTGACGACCAGGCCGTCGTCGAACCGGAGGATCGGCGCGGCCGGCGGCTCGGGCTTCCAGAAGGCGGTCGACTCGCCGCTCTCCGGCTCCTCGACGGCCGGCGCCGCCGTGGCCCCGAAGCCGGACGAGCCGCCGAAGCCGGAGTCGGACGCGGCGGTGAACGAGGACGGCGCCGCCGCGGTCTCCGGCACGGCGGCCGAGGAGACGTGGGCCGCGGCGGCCAGCTGCAGCATCGCCCCGGAGCCGGGGACGGTGCCCTCGACCAGGTCGTAGGCGACGCCCGGGGGCATCGAGGGCACCGGCTGGCCCGGCCCCACGTACAGGGTCTGGCCGAGCTGGAAGCCGCTGGCGAGCGTGCCGCCGTCGACCGAGGTGCCGGACACCGGGACGCCGTCGACCGCCGGCTGGCCCTTGCCGGACCACAGCGCGACGCCGGTGCCCGTGCCGCCCGAGGTGTCGACGAGGACCAGGGCGAAGGACGCCGAGCTGCCGGCCAGCCCCGCGACCTGACCGGCGACCGCGCCGAGCACCCGCTCGGCGCCGGGGCCGGAGACCCCGAGGCAGGCGTGCAGGGCGGCGACGAGTGCCGGGGACCCCGGCGCGTCGACCCACAGCAGACCGCCTCCCCGTCGGGCGACGACGGAGTCTCCGGGCAGAACTTCACAGCGGTCGGGCATGGCGTCCAGCGTAATGACGTCAGGCACGCCGCGGCGGACCGGCGACGATCGCCACGCCGAACCCCGCGCCGCGCCCGGGACGTGTGCGACCGGCGTGACGGTTGTGCTCCCCGTGACCCCGCCCCGGGGTCCTCTCGTCAGGCGCTGGCCACCACGCCCAGCTCTGCGGGGTCGGCCAGGTGCTGCGAGTGCGGCAGCACCCGCACCGTGTAGCCGAACGCGCCGGTGCGCTCCAGCGGCACGGTCGCGGTGAACCAGTGCCGGGACCCGTCGGCGTGCTCGTGCGTCATCGGCAGCGTGGTCACGTCATGGAGGCCGTCGGCGTCGTCCACCCGGCCGTAGGCCGCCTGCACCTGCACCTCAGCCGGCGTCAGGCCGGGCAGCTCCACCTCCGCGCGCAGCGCCAGGCTCGAGCCGATCTCCGGGGTGTCACTGGCCCCTGTGGCCTCGACGTGGGCGACCCGGACCCCGCTCCAGTGGTCGAGCAGGTGCGACCGCCAGGTCGCCTCACCGCGCGCGGCGGTGTAGCCGCCCTCGGCCATCGCGCGGGCCGACCCGGCCGCGGGCACGTACAGCTGCTGCACGTAGTCGCGCACCATCCGGGTGGCCAGCACCTTGGGGCCGGTCTCCCGCAGCGTGTGCCGCACCATCTCGACCCACCGGGTCGGGATGCCGTCGCGGTCGGTCTCGTAGAACCGCGGGAGCACCGAGGTGCTCAGCAGGTCGTAGATGGCCCGCGCCTCGATCTCGTCGCGGCGGTCGGCGTCGGCCACCCCGTCGGCGGTGGGGATGGCCCAGCCGTTCTGTCCGTCGAACCACTCGTCCCACCAGCCGTCGCGGATGGAGAGGTTGAGGCCACCGTTGAGCGCCGCCTTCATGCCCGAGGTGCCGCAGGCCTCCAGCGGCCGCAACGGGTTGTTCAGCCAGACGTCGCAGCCCCAGTAGAGGTAGCGCGCCATGCCGATGTCGTAGCCGGGCAGGAACGCGATGCGGTGCCGGACCTCGGGGTCGTCGGCGAACTTCACCATCTGCTGGATGAGCTGCTTGCCGCCGTCGTCGGCCGGGTGGCTCTTGCCGGCGATGACCAGCTGGACCGGCCGGTCGCGGTCCAGCAGCAGCGCCTTGAGCCGCTCGGGGTCGCGCAGCATGAGGGTCAGCCGCTTGTACGAGGGCACCCGGCGGGCGAAGCCGATGGTGAGGACGTCGGGGTCGAAGGCGGTGTCGGTCCACCCGACCTCGGACTCCGCGGCGCCCCGGGACAGCGCGGTGTCCCGCAGCCGGCGGCGCACCTCGTCGACCAGGCGCCCGCGCAGCAGCCGGCGGGTGCTCCACAGGTCGCCGGCCGGGATCCGGTCGACGCCGTCGAAGTGCACGTCGCCCTCGACCTCCACCGGGTCACCCTGGCTGCTGGCCTGCGTGCCGAGCTCGACGAGCTCGCGGGCGGTCCAGGTGGGGGCGTGCACGCCGTTGGTGATGGAGCTGATCGGGACGTCGCCCTCGTCGAAGCCGGGCCACAGGTAGCGGAACATGTGCCGGCTGACGTGCCCGTGCAGCCGGCTGACGCCGTTGGCCCGCTGGCCCAGGCGCAGGCCCATGTGCGCCATGTTGAACTTCGTCGGGTCGTCCTCGGCGCCGAGCGGGATCAGCTGGTCCAGCGGGACGCCGAAGCCGGCGAAGTACCGCTCGATGAGCGCCCGGGGGAACCGGTCGATGCCGGCCGGCACCGGGGTGTGGGTGGTGAACACCGTGCCCGCGCGCACCGCCTGCAGGGCCTCGGGGAAGGACAGCCCGTGGGACTCGGTGAGCTCCCGGATGCGCTCGATCCCGAGGAAGCCGGCGTGGCCCTCGTTGGCGTGGAAGACCTCCGGCGCCGGGGTGCCGGTCCGGCCGCAGTAGGCCCGCAGCGCCCGCACGCCGCCGATGCCGAGCAGCATCTCCTGGCGCAGCCGGTGGTCCTCGTCGCCGCCGTAGAGCCGGTCGGTGACCCCGCGCTCGGCCGGCGCGTTCTCCTCGATGTCGCTGTCGAGCAGCAGCAGCGAGACGCGGCCCACCTGGGCACGCCACACGTGCGCGTGCAGGGTCCGGCCCTCCGGCAGCGGCACCGTGATGACGACGGCGGACCCGTCGGACTGGCGCAGCAGCTTGACCGGCAGGCCGTGCGGGTCCAGCGACGGGTAGTGCTCGAGCTGCCAGCCGTCGGCCGACAGGCCCTGCTCGAAGTAGCCCCCGCGGTAGAGCAGCCCCACGCCGATGAGCGGCACCCCGAGGTCGGAGGCCGCCTTGAGGTGGTCGCCGGCGAGGATGCCGAGGCCGCCCGAGTACTGCGGCAGCACCTCGGTGATGCCGAACTCGGCGGAGAAGTAGGCGATCGACGCGGGCGCCCCGGCCCCCAGCGACTGGTACCAGTGCGGCGCCGACAGGTAGTCCTGCAGGTCGTCGACGACGTCCTGCAGCCGGCGCAGGAAGCGGCGGTCCCTGGCCAGGGTGGACAGCCGTTCGGCCGACACCTCGCCGAGGACCTTCACCGGGTCGCCCTTGCAGGTCTGCCACAGGTTCGGGTCGAGGGCCTCGAACAGATCCCGGGTCTCTGGGTGCCACGACCAGCGGAGGTTCGTCACCAGCTGGGACAGCGGCATCAGCTCCTCGGGGAGCGAGGCCCGGACGGTGAACCTGCGGAGAGCGCGCACCGCCCGAGACTAACGAGGTCTGCCCGCGCCGCCAGGGCGGCGCCGACAGGGGCGCGGCAGGATGCCTCATGGCCTCCAGGCGTCCCAGTCATCCCCCCGTTCCGCCGGTGCCTGCGCGAGGCAGCGGGTATCTCGCAGCCGACGTGCTCCCCCGTCGCGACCTCGATAGCGTGGCCCGGATGACTGGCCGCGCAGACCTCCGCCTCGGCATCACCGATGTCGCCCCCGTCGTGTCCTGCGGGTCCTTCTCGGCCCGCGCCGTGGTGGGCGAGCACGTGCCGATCACCGCCACCGTCTTCCGCGAGGGCCACGACGCCGTGGCCGCCAACGTGGTCTGGACCCCGCCCGGGGAGGACGCCGAGACGCAGCCGCTGCGCCGGATGGCCCCCTTCGGCGACCAGCCCGACCGCTGGATCACCACCGTGGTGCCCGACCGCGAGGGGCGGTGGTCCTTCCAGGTCGAGGCGTGGAGCGACCCGCTCGCCACCTGGCACCACGCGGTCGAGGTCAAGATGGAGGCCGGGCAGGGTGCCGAGGACCTCGCCAACGACCTGGAGGAGGGCGCCCGGCTGCTCGACCGGGTGGCCGCCGTGGCCGAGGCGGAGTGGAAGGCCCGGGCCGGCGACGCGGCGGCCGCCCTGCGCGACACCTCGCGCGAGCTGACGGCCCGGGTCGCCCCGGCCCTGGCCGAGGCGCTGCAGGCCTACCTGCACGAGCACCCGGTGCGGGAGCTGGTCACCGCGGGGCCGCGGTACGAGGTGTGGGTCGACCGTCAGCGGGCGCTGTTCGGCTCCTGGTACGAGTTCTTCCCCCGCTCCACGGGCGCCGTCGTCGGCGGGAAGGCCACCCACGGCACGTTCGCCACGGCGGCCGACCGGCTGCCGGCGGTCGCCGAGATGGGCTTCGACGTCGTCTACCTGCCCCCGATCCACCCGATCGGCACGGTCAACCGCAAGGGCCCGAACACGCCGCAGTTCCCCGGCGGCAACCCCTACGAGATCGACCCGGACGACCCGGGGTCACCGTGGGCCATCGGCTCGGCCGAGGGCGGGCACGACGCCGTCCACCCCGAGCTGGGCACCATGGAGGACTTCACCGCCTTCGTCGCCCGCACCCGGGAGCTCGGGATGGAGGTGGCGCTGGACTTCGCGCTGCAGGCCGCGCCCGACCACCCGTGGGTGAAGTCCCACCCGGAGTGGTTCACCACCAAGCCCGACGGCACGATCGCCTACGCCGAGAACCCGCCGAAGAAGTACCAGGACATCTACCCGATCAACTTCGACAACGACCCCGAGGGCCTCTACGCCGAGTGCCTGCGGGTGCTCCGGGTGTGGATGGACGCCGGGGTGCGGGTCTTCCGCGTCGACAACCCGCACACCAAGCCGCTGAACTTCTGGCACTGGCTGATCTGGACGGTCAAGGAGACCGATCCCGACGTGCTGTTCCTCGCCGAGGCCTTCACCCGGCCGGCGATGATGCACCAGCTCGCGCGGCTCGGGTACACGCAGTCCTACACGTACTTCACCTGGCGGACCGGGCGCGAGGAGCTCGAGGACTACGGCCGGGAGCTGGCCGCCAACAGCCACTACATGCGGCCGAACTTCTTCGTGAACACCCCGGACATCCTGCACGCCTCGCTGCAGTTCGGCGGGCCGCCGATGTTCAAGATCCGCGCCGCCCTCGCGGCCATGATGAGCCCGACCTGGGGGGTCTACTCCGGCTACGAGCTCTTCGAGCACGTGGCCGTCCGCCCGGGCAGCGAGGAGTACCACGACAGCGAGAAGTACCAGCTGCGGCCGCGGGACTTCGCGGCGGCGGAGGCCTCCGGGCGGAGCCTCGCGCCCTACCTGCGCCGGCTCAACGAGATCCGTCGCGCCCACCCGGCCCTGCAGCAGCTCCGGACCCTGCGGTTCCACTCGGTCGACAACCCGAACCTGATCTGCTTCTCGAAGACCGACCCGGGGTCGCAGGACGCCGTCCTCGTCGTCGTCGCGCTGGACGGCCACAACACCCAGATCGGGACGACGTCGCTGGACCTGCCGGCGCTCGGGCTCGACTGGTACGAGCGGTTCACCGTCACCGACGAGATCACCGGTGCCAGCTACGACTGGGGGCAGTTCAACTACGTGGAGCTCGACCCCTACCGCGAGCCGGCGCACGTCTTCGCGATCACCCACTCCCGGCCGGTGCAGGTGCCGCCGCCGGTGGCCTGATCCCCCACCCGCTCCCCGCGCAGAACCGAGGTCTGTCCCCGCCGATGACCGTTTCCGTCCCCGACCTCCCCGACAACCGCCCCGAGGCGTCGGCCTCGGGGCTGCCGGCGCCCGGCACCGACCCCGAGTGGTACAAGCGCGCCGTCTTCTACGAGGTGCTCGTCCGGGGCTTCGCCGACAGCAACGCCGACGGCGTCGGCGACCTGCGGGGCATGCTCGACAAGCTGGACTACCTGCAGTGGCTCGGCGTCGACTGCCTGTGGTTGCCGCCGTTCTTCGCCTCGCCGCTGCGCGACGGCGGCTACGACGTCAGCGACTACACCGCGGTGCTGCCCGAGTTCGGCGACATCGAGGACTTCAAGGAGTTCCTCGCCGCCGCCCACGCGCGGGGCATCCGCGTGATCATCGACTTCGTCATGAACCACACCTCGGACCAGCACCCCTGGTTCCAGGCCAGCCGCAGCGACCCCGACGGGCCCTACGGCGACTTCTACGTGTGGTCCGACGACGACAGCCGCTACGCCGACGCGCGGATCATCTTCGTCGACACCGAGAGCTCGAACTGGACCTTCGACCCGGTGCGCAAGCAGTACTTCTGGCACCGGTTCTTCTCCCACCAGCCCGACCTCAACTTCGAGAACCCGGTGGTGCAGGAGGCGATCATCGACGCCCTGCGGTTCTGGCTGGACCTGGGCATCGACGGGTTCCGGCTCGACGCCGTCCCCTACCTGTTCGAGGAGGAGGGCACCAACTGCGAGAACCTGCCGAGGACCCACGAGTTCCTCAAGCACGTGCGCAAGGTGGTCGACGCGGACTACCCCGACCGGGTGCTGCTCTGCGAGGCCAACCAGTGGCCGGCCGACGTCGTCGAGTACTTCGGCGAGAACGGCGACGAGTGCCAGATGGCCTTCCACTTCCCCGTCATGCCGCGCCTGTTCATGGGCGTGCGCCGGGAGCAGCGCTTCCCGATCTCGGAGATCATGGCGCAGACGCCGGACATCCCGGCCAACTGCCAGTGGGGCATCTTCCTGCGCAACCACGACGAGCTGACCCTCGAGATGGTCACCGACGAGGAACGCGACTACATGTGGGGTGAGTACGCCAAGGACCCCCGCATGAAGGCCAACATCGGCATCCGCCGGCGGCTGGCGCCCCTGCTGGACAACGACATGGACACCCTCGAACTGTTCACCGCGCTGCTGCTGTCCCTGCCGGGCTCGCCGGTCCTCTACTACGGCGACGAGATCGCCATGGGCGACAACATCTGGCTCGGTGACCGGGACGGCGTCCGCACCCCGATGCAGTGGACGCCGGACCGCAACGGCGGCTTCTCCACGGCCGACCCGCAGCGGATGTACCTGCCGCTCAACCAGGACCCCGTCTACGGCTACCAGGTCACCAACGTCGAGTCCCAGCTGCGCAACACCAACTCGATGCTGCACTGGATCCGGCAGATGATCCGGGTGCGCAAGGAGCACCCCACCTTCGGCCTCGGCAACTACGACGAGGTCGGCTCGCGCAACCCGACGGTGCTGTCGTTCGTCCGCGAGTTCGGTGACGACGTCGTGCTGTGCGTCAACAACCTGTCCCGCTTCCCGCAGCCGGTGGAGCTGGACCTGCGCCGGTTCGAGGGCTACACCCCCGTCGAGCTCACCGGCCGGGTGGAGTTCCCGCAGATCGGCGTCCTCCCCTACATGCTCACGCTCGCCGGCCACGGCTTCTACTGGTTCGAGCTGAGCAAGCCGGTCGCGCCGGTGGCCGAGGAGCCGGAGGAGTGGGAGAGCACCGCCGCGAGCACGGTCGCGGAGTCCCTGGTGGCCGCGGGGGTGGTCACCGCCACCGAGGAGATCCCCGGCGGCAGCGACACCCGGACCGGCGACGACGTCCCGCCCAGCTCCGGAGGAGACCGATGAGCGCCCTGACCGACCTGCTGCGCGACTGGATGCCGCACCAGCGCTGGTTCGGCGGCAAGGGGCGGGAGTGGGCCGGGGTCAGCGAGGAGGGGTTCCTGCTCGACCAGGCCGACCCGGTGCTCTCGGTGCACCGCGTGCGCGTCTCCTACGCCGACGGCGCGGGCGAGACCTACCTCGTGCCGCTGTCGTGGCGGGACCACCCGGCCGACGAGCTGAGCTCGGCGTTCATCGGGGCGGTGTCGGGCAAGGACCGGGAGAACTACGCCTACGACGCCATGCGCGACCGCGCGGCGACCCCGCCGTGGCTGATCCACCTGGTCAACGCCTCGACGATCGGCCCGGTGCACTTCCACCCGGCGGGCGTGGCCGCGATCCCCGAGGGCGTGCCCGGCGACATCCTCTCCACCGAGCAGAGCAACACCTCGCTGGTGTACGGCAAGGAGGCGATCTTCAAGCTGTTCCGCCGGCTCGAGCCCGGGCTCAACCCCGACGTCGAGGTCCACGACGCGCTGCGCAAGACGGAGAACCCGCACATCGCGCCGCTGCTCGGGTACATCGAGATCGACGACCCCGACCCGGCGACCGAGCCGGCGACGGTGGCGATGCTGCAGACCTTCGTGCCGAACGCCAGCGACGGATGGCGGCTGGCCACCGCCAGCGTCCGCGATCTGTACGCCGAGGGCGACCTGCACGCCGACGAGGTGGGTGGCGACTTCGCGGCCGAGAGCGAGCGGCTGGGCGCGGCCACCGCCTCGGTGCACGCCGACATGGCCAAGGTGCTGCCCACCGCGCCCGCCGACCCGGCCTGGTTCGCCACCGTCGCCGAGCAGATGACCGGCCGGCTGGAGGCGGCGATCGCCGTCGTCCCGCAGCTGGCCGAGCACGCCGACGGCCTGCGCGCGGTCTACGCCGCCGTCGCCGGCAGCGGGGAGAGCGTCGTCCGGCAGCGGGTGCACGGCGACCTGCACCTCGGGCAGGTGCTGCGGACCGCCACCGGCTGGATCGTGCTCGACTTCGAGGGTGAGCCGGCCCGCCCGCTGGCCGCCCGCCGCGAGCTGGACAGCCCACTGCGCGACGTGGCCGGCATGCTGCGCAGCTTCGACTACGCCGCACGTCACATGCTCGTCGAGCAGCCGGAGGACCCGCAGCGCGCATACCGCGCGCAGGAGTGGGCAGAGCGCAACCGCAACGCGTTCTGCGCCGGGTACTCGGCCGCGAGCGGCGCGGACCCGTGCGGCGACTCGCCGCTGCTCCGGGCCCTCGAGGCGGACAAGGCCGTCTACGAGTGCGTCTACGAGGCGCGCAACCGCCCGAACTGGCTGATGATCCCGCTGCAGTCGCTGTCCCGGCTCACCGCCGCGGACTGACGTGCGGCCGATCACCGGCAGCCAGACCACCGACCACAGCACGGAAGAGGACGGCGACGCGATGACGACCCCCGACGGGACGACCGAGGACAGGGCGACCGGCACGGCCGAGCCGACCATCGACGCCGGCGAGCGCGCACCGGCCACCAGGGACGAGCTGGAGGCCATCGTCGAGGAGAAGACCGCGCAGGCCCAGGCGGCCGAGGGCGAGCCGGTGGTCAACGCCGCGCCGGCGCGCAAGCGGGCGGCGGCCAAGAAGGCACCCGCGGCGAAGAAGGCCCCCGCGGCCAAGAAGACGACGGCCCCGCGGAAGACCGCGGCCACCAAGGCCGCGGCGGCCCCCGTGGAGGGCGAGGTGGCGGCGCAGGTTCCGGCTGCCAAGAAGACCGCGGCCAAGCGGGCGCCGCGCAAGAAGGCGGCGCAGGAGGACGTCGTCCTCGAGCAGGGCGGCACCGCGGCGCCGGTGGTCGCGCCCGCGCCGATCGCCAAGCCGGGCAGCCCCAGCGGCGCGCCCGCGCGGCAGCCGGAGCCACCGAGCCCGGAGCCGTCCGAGCCGAGCACCCCGCAGGCCCCCGACGACCACGACACCGCCATCCGGCACGGGACGGGCGCGGCCGGCAGCGTCGTCGCCGGCCTCGTCGCCGGCGGCACGTCCGGGAACGGCGCGGCACCGGCGTCAGCCGTGTCCGGCGGGACGCCGGCCACCGACGACCCTGCGCTGGCCGGTGCGGTCGCCGCCGGGGGGTCCACCGGGGTCGGCCGGCACGGATCGACCCGCGAGGCCGGCGACGACGACGTGCGCGCCATCGTCGAGGGCTGGTCCTACTCCCCGCACAGCGTGCTCGGCGCGCACCCGGCCGGCGACGGCTGGGCGGTCCGCTGCCTGCGGCCCAACGCCGTCGCGGTCACCGTGGTCGACGAGGACGGCGCCCGCTACGACGCCCACCAGCTGCACGACGGCGGGATCTGGGCGGCCCAGCTGCCGAAGCAGCCCGGCGACTACCGGCTGGAGGTGGGCTACGCCGACGGCGCCGACGGCATCGACACCTTCGTCGTCGACGACCCCTACCGCTGGCTGCCCACCGTCGGCGAGATCGACCAGCACCTCATCCGCGAGGGCCGGCACGAGCGCCTGTGGGACGTCCTCGGCGCCCACGTCCGGCGCTACGACACCCCGCGCGGCCGGGTCGAGGGCGTCTCCTTCGCCGTCTGGGCGCCGAACGCCCAGGGCGTCAAGGTGACCGGCGACTTCGACTACTGGGAGGCGCGCGCCTACCCGATGCGGTCGCTGGGTGCCTCCGGCGTGTGGGAGATCTTCATCCCCGGCGTCCAGCTCGGCACCAAGTACCGCTTCCACGTGCTCGGCCGCGACGGCGCGTGGCGGCAGAAGTCCGACCCGATGGCGTTCGCCACCGAGGTACCCCCGCTCAACGCCTCGGTGGTCACCGAGTCGCAGTACGAGTGGAACGACGACGAGTGGCTGACCGACCGGGCCCGCGCCGACTGGCACCAGCGGCCGATGAGCGTCTACGAGGTGCACATCGGCTCGTGGCGGCAGGGGCTGTCCTATCGCGAGCTCGCCGACGAGCTGGTCGACTACGTGGTGGACGCCGGCTTCACCCACATCGAGTTCATGCCGGTCGCCGAGCACCCCTTCGGTGGTTCCTGGGGCTACCAGGTCACCAGCTACTACGCGCCCACCGCCCGGCACGGCTCCCCGGACGACTTCCGCTACCTGGTCGACCGGGCGCACCAGGCCGGCATCGGGGTCATCGTCGACTGGGTCCCGGCGCACTTCCCCAAGGACGACTGGGCGCTCGCCCGCTTCGACGGCACGCCGCTGTACGAGCACGGCGACCCGCGCCGCGGCGAGCAGCTGGACTGGGGCACCTACGTCTTCGACTTCGGCCGCTCCGAGGTCCGCAACTTCCTCGTCGCCAACGCGCTCTACTGGTGCAAGGAGTTCCACATCGACGGCGTCCGCGTCGACGCGGTGGCCTCGATGCTCTACCTCGACTACTCCCGCGAGGACTGGGCGCCCAACGTGCACGGCGGCCGCGAGAACCTCGAGGCGGTGGCGTTCCTGCAGGAGATGAACGCGACCGTCTACCGCGAGGTCCCCGGCGTGGTGACGATCGCCGAGGAGTCGACCGCCTGGCCGGGCGTCACCCGGCCCACCCACCTCGGTGGCCTGGGCTTCGGCTTCAAGTGGAACATGGGGTGGATGCACGACTCCCTGACGTACATGTCGAAGGAGCCGGTGTACCGCAGCTACCACCACGGGCAGCTCACGTTCTCGATGATGTACGCCTACTCCGAGAACTACGTGCTGCCGATCAGCCACGACGAGGTCGTCTACGGCAAGGGCTCGCTGCTGCGGAAGATGCCGGGTGACCGGTGGCAGCAGCTGGCCAACCTGCGCAGCTACCTGGCCTACATGTGGGCGCACCCGGGCAAGCAGCTGCTCTTCATGGGCTCGGAGTTCGCCCAGGACTCCGAGTGGGCCGAGAGCCGGTCGCTGGACTGGTGGCACCTCGACGACCCCGCGCACCGCGGCGTGCTGCAGCTCGTGACCGACCTCAACGGCCGGTACAAGGAGCTGTCGGCGCTGTGGTCGCAGGACGTCGACCCCGCCGGCTTCCAGTGGATCGACGCCAACGACGCCTCGGGCAACGTGCTGTCCTTCCTCCGCTTCGGGGCCGACCGCGCCGGCGCCACCGGGCAGGCGCTGGCGTGCGTGGCCAACTTCGCCGGCCACCCGCACGAGGGCTATCGTGTGGGCCTCCCCCGGCCGGGCTTCTGGCGGGAGGTGCTCAACACCGACGCCGAGGGCTACGGCGGCTCCGGCGTGGGCAACATGGGCGGCGTCGAGGCGGTCGAGCAGCCGTGGCACGGCCAGCCGTACTCGGCGACGATCGCCGCCCCGCCGCTGGGCACCGTCTGGTTCCTGCACGAGGGCTGAGCACCACGCGCGGCCGGGCGGCGCCGACGCCCGGCCGCGCGGCGCAACCCCCTCCGGACGCCGCTGACCGGTCATCATGTGCCGGCTCCGCCTGCCGCCCCGTCGCGGCGGCACCACCCCGACGCGAGGGAACCCGGCTCGATGAGGCACGTCCTGCGCCACGCGACGACCGCGGCCGCGGTGGGCAGTCTGCTGCTGCTCACCGGTTGCTCCACCCTGGTCTCCGGCATCGCGTCGGCGGCCGACCCCGTGACCGACGTGTCCGCCGAGGAGTTCCCGATCACGGGGGCCACCGACAGCGACGTGGACCGCCGGGCCCGCAACGCGCTGGCCGACCTCAACACCTTCTGGGGTCAGGCCTACCCGGAGTTCTACGGCGGGGACCTCACCCCGCTGCAGGGCGGCTACTTCTCGGTCGACGCCGACAACGTCGACGAGAGCCTGTACCCGCCGACCGGCGTCGGCTGCCCCGGCCTGCCGATCGACCCGATCGAGGTCGAGAGCAACGCGTTCTACCAGGAGTTCTGCGACGTCATCGTCTACGACAGCTCGCTGCTGGAGGACCTCGGCGAGCAGCACGGCCCGTTCCTCGGCCCGGCGGTCATGGCCCACGAGTTCGGCCACGCCATGCAGGGCCGGTTCGGGTTCAGCGAGGTGACCATCCGCGACGAGACCCAGGCCGACTGCTTCGCCGGCGCGTTCACCCGCTGGGTCGTCGACGGCAACGCCGAGCACGTCGCACTCCGGGAGAGCGACCTCGACGCCGTGCTCGTCGGGTTCATCGAGCTGCGCGACCCGGTCGGCCTCACCGACGAGACCGTCGAGGGCGCGCACGGCTCCGGCTTCGACCGGGTCTCGGGCTTCTTCGCCGGCTACACCGGTGGCGTCGGCACCTGCCGCGACGAGTTCGGCCCCGACCGGATCTTCACCGCGGCGGCGTTCGAGCCCGGCCGGGAGGCGGCCAACGAGGGCAACGCGGACTACGAGGAGATCGGGGAGATCGTCGGCTCCTCGCTGCCGCTGTTCTACGACTCCTGGTTCCCGCAGGTGGCGGGCGAGGCCTTCGAGGCGCCGGCCATCGAGGGCTTCGACGGCACGGCGCCGGACTGCGGCGACCTGGGCAGCGAGGACCGCGACCTGGGCTTCTGCGAGTCGGACTCCACCGTCTACGCCGACGAGACCGACCTGCTGGTGCCGGCCTACGAGGAGCTGGGCGACTTCGCCGTCGCCACCGCCGTGTCCCTCCCCTACGCCCAGGCGGCGCGCTCCCAGCTGGGGCTCTCCATCGACGACAGCGCCGCCACCGTCTCCACGGTCTGCCTGACCGGCTGGTACACCGCCCGCTTCTTCAGCGGCGACTTCAGTGACACGACGGAGCTCTCCCCTGGAGACGTCGACGAGGCGATCCTGTTCCTGCTCGCCTACGGGCGGACCGACAGCGTGCTGCCCAACGTCGAGGCCAGCGGCTTCGAGCTGGTGGGCGCCTTCCGGAGCGGCTTCCTCCAGGGCGGCACCGCCTGCGACCTGGGGTTCTGACCCCGTAGCGCCCGCTCCCCCAGCGAGGGCGCCGCGGCGGTGGGACGATCCCCGGGCCATGCCTGGTCGTCGTCTGCTCCGGGTCGCCGGGGCCCTGCTCGCCGCGGTCGCGCTGGTCGTGGTGTCCGGCTGCTCCGTCGTCGTCCTGGGCCGGCCGCGGGCCGCGGACCCGCCGCCGGACGACGCCACCCCGGGCCGGGTGGCCATCGTCGGCGCGGTGGACGGGCCGATCGACGTCCTGGCGCGCAACGCCCTCGCCGATCTCGAGGACTACTGGGCCGAGCAGTTCCCCGAGGTGCACGGCTCCCGGTTCGACCCGCCCCGGGGCGGCTACTTCAGCGTCGACCCGGCCGACGTCGACCCCGCCGTCTACCCGCAGGGCGTCGGCTGCGGCGCCGACCCCCGCGAGGTCGAGAACAACGCGTTCTACTGCTCGGCCCCGCAGACGCCGAACTCCGACTCGATCAGCTACGACCGCTCCTACCTCGAGGAGCTGGCCGGTGGCTACGGCCGCTTCATCCCCGCCCTGGTGATGGCGCACGAGTTCGGGCACGCCGTCCAGGCGCGGGTGGGCGCACCCCGGACGTCCATCGCGACCGAGACGCAGGCCGACTGCCTGGCCGGGGCGTGGACGGCGTGGGTCGAGGCCGGCGAGGCCGCGCACACGACGATCCGCGGACCGGAGCTCGACCAGCTGCTGCGGGGCTACCTGCTGCTGCGCGACCCCGTCGGCACCAGCCGGGCCGAGGACCAGGCGCACGGCTCCTACTTCGACCGGGTGTCGGCCTTCCAGGAGGGCTTCGACGACGGCCCGACGGCCTGCCGCGACCGGTTCGGGCCCGACCGCGTCTTCACCCAGGGCGAGTTCACCTCCGACGACGACTTCCTCAGCGGCGGCAACTCCGCGTACGGGCTGGTCGAGCGGCTGGTGGAGGAGTCACTGCCGGAGTTCTGGGACCGGGCGTTCACCGACGTGCTCGACGGCGAGTTCACCGCCCCCGAGCTGACCGCATTCGCCGGGGACGCCCCCGCCTGCGCGGCCGCGGAGGACGCCGACCTCGTCTACTGCCCGCCCGGCGACGGCGGCGGGGACAGCGGCGTGGTCGCGTTCGACGAGCAGGACCTCACCCGCCCGGCGCACGAGGAGCTGGGCGACTTCGCCTTCCCCACCGCCGTCTCGATCCCCTACGCGCTGGCCGCGCGCGACCAGCTGGGCCTGTCCACCGACGACGACGCGGCGGTGCGCTCGGCGGTCTGCCTCACCGGCTGGTACGGCGCGCAGGTCTACAACCGCGCGCTGCGCACCGTGCAGATCTCCCCCGGCGACCTCGACGAGAGCGTGCGGTTCCTGCTGGAGTACGGCAACGACCCGCGGGTCCTCGGCGAGGTGCAGCTGTCGGGCTTCCAGCTGGTCGACCTGTTCCGCAACGGGTTCCTGCAGGGGGCCGCCGCCTGCGACGTCGGCGTCTGAGGGCTCCCCGGGCGAGGTCCGGTCAGTACAGCGCGATGGTGAGGTCGCGCCGGGCCTTGCCGACCCGCGGGTCCTGGTCGCCGACGACGCCGAAGAGCTCCACGAGGTGCCGGCGCGCCAGGTCGCGGTCCTCGCCCGCGGTGCGCCGGACGACGTCGAGCAGGCGGGCGAAGGCCCCTTCCACGTCCCCGGTGCCCAGCAGGAAGTCGGCGGCGCGGGTCTGCGCGGGGATGTCGTCGGGGGCGGCGTCGGCACGCGCCAGCGCGTCGGGGCCGGCCTCGTCGGCCCGGCGGAACAGCTGCACCTGCCGCAGGGCGAGACCGGCCACCGGGTGGTCGGGCTCGGCGTCGACGATCGCCTGGTAGGCGGCCTCGGCGGCGGCGAGGTCACCGCGCTCGAGCGCGGCCTCGGCGGCGTCCAGCCGCGGGTCGTCGACCTCGTCCTCCTCGCCCTCCGCGGCGCCCGGGACGGCACCGCCGGTGGTGGCCCGGACCAGCTCGCCGACGAACTGCCGGGCCTGGTCCTCGGGGATGGCCCCGGTGAACTCGGCGACCAGCTGGCCCTGCCAGACCGCCTTGACCGCCGGGATGCCCTGCACGCGCAGCCCCTGGGCGAGCGCCGGGTTGGCGTCGACGTCGACCTTGGCCAGCACCCAGGAGCCGCCGCCCTCCGCGGCCAGCCGCTCGAGCACCGGGGACAGCTGCTTGCACGGCCCGCACCACTCGGCCCACAGGTCCAGGACCACCGGCACCTGGAAGGAGCGGTCGAGCACCTCGGTCTGGAAGGTCTCCTCGGTGACGTCCACGACCACGCCCGGGACCGCGCCGTCGGGAGCACCGGCCGGGGCCGCGGCCGCGGGAGCGGGAGCGGCCTGGGCCCGTGCCGCGGCCTCGGATCGGGCCTTGACGGCGGCGAGATCGACCGCGCCGGCGAGGGATGCGGCCAGCTGCGCCTGCTGGGCCTGTGCGCGCGGGTCGGGGCGTCCGGGACGGGAGGGCTGCATGACCTCGATCATCCCACCGTCGCGGAGGCGACGTCGCAGGGTGCTCAGGGCAGCGCGGGCTCGACCTCGGCGACGTCGCCCGCGCCCAGCCGGACCCGCTTGAGGATCTCGAACAGCGTCTCCAGTTCGGCCTCCGGGACGTCGCCCAGCCCGAAGTGCAGGTCGGTGAGGGCCGCCGTCGCCTCGGTGACGACCGCCCGGCCGACCTCGGTGATCCCGGCCAGCACGCCGCGGCCGTCGGCGGGGTTGGGCCGGCGGTCGACGTAGCCGGCCGCGACCAGCCGGTCGATCGCGTTGGTCACGCTCGTGGGGTGGACCATCAGCCGGCTGCCGATCACCTTGAGCGGCAGCTCGCCGGTGCGGCTGAAGGTGAGCAGCACCAGCACCTCGTAGCGGGCGAAGGTCAGCGCGTGCGGCCGCAGCGCCTCGTCGAAGCGGGCGAGCAGGATCTGCTGCACCCGGAAGACCGACGTCGCGGCGCGCATCGTCGCCGCCGGGCCGAAGCGCTGCTCCCACGTCTCCCCGGCGCGCTCGATGGGATCGAAGGGCAACCCCAGCGGTCGGACCATGCCTCCGAGGCTACGGCCCCGCCCTCCACCCGCTCCGAGATCCACCTCACGGCTCCGACCGCTCCCTTGACCCCGCCCTGGTGCGGATCTCGACCGCGCCTGTGGACAGCTGGAGCGGAGGCAGGACGATCTCCGGCACGGTCGCCCTCGTGCGTCCGTCGCCGACCCGACCGCCCGAACTGCTCGGCGGGTCTTCCGTGCCTCGGCCGTGCTGCGCGCGGGGTGGCTGACCCCCGGCCAAGTGCGCAGTTCGGCCTGGCAGCGGCTGTTCCCGGACGTCTACGCCTGTTCGACCGTGGAACTCACGCACCGGGTGCGGACGGTGGCCGTCGTCCGCCTCCTGTTCCCGGGGGCCGTGGCCAGCGGACGGAGCGCGGCGTGCTGGTGGGGTGCCGACGTGGCCGGGCCCGACGACGCCGTCGACTGCACCGTTCCTCCCGGGGCGCACCACGGGGTCGTGGCCGGCGTGCGACTGCGACGTCGGCACCTGGCGGCCGACGACGTCATCCCGTGGAAGGGCCTCACCGTGACCGGCCCCCTGCGGACGGTTCTCGACCTCGCCGCCCTCCGGCCACCGGACGAGGCCGTTGTGGCGGTGGACCAGTTCCTCCAGCTGGAGCGGGTGTCCCTCGCCGACGCCCGCGAGGCCGGCCGCAGATCGACCGGGCGGGACTGCCGCCTCGTCCGCACGGCGCTGTCCCCGCCGACGGCCTCGCGGAGCCGCCTCGGGAGACCCGGCTGCGGCTCCTGCTGCACCGTTCCCGGCTCCCCCGTCCCGTCGCGTATCGCCGTGGAGTACGACGGCACCTGGCACGGCGATCCCCAGCAGGTCGGCAAGGACCGACGCCGCCTGAACCGACTCACCGCCGCCGGCCGGCGGGTGGTCTTCGTGACCGCCGCGGATCTCCACCGGCCGGACGAGGTGGTCGCGCGGGCGCACGTCCTCCTGACCACACCGACATCCGCCTGACTGCGGTCTCCGCGCTGGGGAAGCCCCCCTGACGTGGAACTCACGCGCCACCACCGCGAGTCGAGCGGAGGTCAGGCGGGCGGGGCGGGGCGCAGGGGTGGCGCGTGCCGCACGCCGAACACCTCGCGGAGGGCCACCCGCGCCGCGTTGTCCCCGCAGGCGCCGTGGACGGCGGGCCCCGGGGGTGTCGCCGACGAGGCGAGGAAGACCCCCGGCACCGGCGTCTTGTAGGTGTTCCAGCGCGGCACCGGCCGGGCCAGCATCTGGCGCAGCGTCGCCTGCCCGTTGGAGATGTCGCCGCCGAGGTAGCTCGGGTTCCACTTCTCCATCGCGACGGCGTCCTTGGTGACCCGCTCCACCACGGTGTCCTTGAACCCGGGTGCGAAGCGCTCCACCTGGTTCTCGATGGCCTCGGTCATGTCGACGTCGGCACCGTGCGGCACGTGCACGTAGGCCCAGAAGACGTGCCCGCCCTCGGGGGCGCGAGTGGGGTCGGGCACCGTCGGCTGGACGGCGAGGACGTACGGGCGGTCGGTCAGCCGCCCCTGGTTCGGCGCCCGCTCACCGGCGATCGTCTCGTCGAGCGTGCCGGCGATGTGGATCGTGCCGGCCCGGCGCACGTCGGGGTTGGTCCAGGGCACCGGCTCGGACAGGATCCAGTCGACCTTGAAGACGCCGGCACCGTGCTTGTAGCGCCGCACCCACCGGCGGTAGCCCTCGTGCACGCGGTCGCCGGCCATGCCCACGAAGGCCTCCGGCGTCGTGTCCAGCAGTACGGCCGGCACCCCGTCGAACTCGCGCAGGTCGGTGACGAGGTGACCGGTGACCACCTCGCCGCCCTGCTGCTCCAGGGCGGTGACCATCGCGTCGGCCAGCTTCTGCGACCCGCCCTCGACCAGCGGCCAGCCGACGTGGTGCCCGAGCATGGTCAGCAGCATCCCGAGCGCGGAGGTCAGCGGCTGGCTGAGGTCGAGCATGCCGTGCGCGGCCGCCCCGCCCAGCAGCGCCCGGGCCTCCTCGGTGTCGAAGTACCGGTGCGCCAGCCACCGCACGTTGGGCAGCCCGTTGAGGCCGAACCTGGTGATCGCCCCGACGCTGCGGGTGGGCAGCCGCCGCAGCTGGCTGGTGAGGAAGAAGTCGACGACGTCGGTGCCGTGCGCGACCAGGGGCTCGAACAGCCGCCGGTAGGCCGGCCCGTCGGGCCCGAGACCGGCCGCGGTCTCCTCCAGCGAGCGGTGGGCGACCGCCGCTCCCCCGCCGTCCAGCGGGTGCGCGTAGCTGACCTCGGGGTGGACCAGCCGGACCCCGCGCGCGGCCAGGTCGAACTCGCGGAAGAACGGTGCGGCGGCGGCCATGGGCTGCACGATCGAGCAGACGTCGTGCCAATAGCCCGGCCGCATCAGCTCCTCGGTGCGCATCCCGCCGCCCGGGCGCTCCGCGGCCTCCACGACCTGCACGCGGAGCCCGGCGGCGGCCAGCCGCAGGGCCGCGGCCAGGCCGTTCGGCCCGGCTCCGACGACGACGGCGTCCGGCTTCCCGTTCACCCCGCCATCGTGCCCTCAGGCGATCACAACTGCGCGAGGAGCACGTCGGCGGCGCGGAAGGGGTCGGTCCGCCCGGCGAGCACCTGCTCGGCCAGCGCGCCCAGGGCCGCCGAGCCGCCGACGACGCCCATCCGTTCCCGCAGCCCGGCCAGCGCGATCGCCTCGATCTCCCGGGCCGCGCGCCCGGCCCGCCGGCGGTGCCCCTCACCCGAGGAGTCCAGCCAGCGGCGGTGACCGGCGATCGCGTCCACGACCGCGTCGATCCCGTTGTCGACCTCGCGCACGGCCACCGTCCGGCAGACCGGCGGCCGCCAGGCGCCGTCGGCCCGCTCGCCCAGGGACAGCACCGCGCGCAGCTCGCGCACCGTGCGGTCGGCGCCGTCCCGGTCGGCCTTGTTGACCACCAGGACGTCGGCCACCTCGAGGATCCCGGCCTTGGCCGCCTGGATCCCGTCGCCCATCCCCGGCGCCAGCAGCACCAGCGTGGTGTCGGCCAGCGAGGCGATCTCCAGCTCCGACTGACCGACGCCGACGGTCTCGACGAGCACGACGTCGCACCCGGCCCCGTCGAGCACGCGCAGCGCCTGCGGCGTCGCCCAGGCCAACCCGCCCAGGTGCCCGCGGGAGGACATCGACCGGATGTACACGCCGGGGTCGCCGGCGTGGTCTTGCATCCGGACCCGGTCCCCGAGCAGCGCGCCGCCGGAGAAGGGGGACGACGGGTCGACGGCGAGCACGCCGACCCGCTTGCCGGCCCGCCGCAGCGCGTGCACCAGCGCGGTCGTCGTCGTCGACTTCCCGACGCCGGGTGCACCGGTGATGCCGACGACCTCCGCCGAGCCGGTGTGCGGGGCCAGCGCGGCGGCGACCTCGCGCACCGCCGGGCTGGCGTCCTCCACCAGCGAGATCAGCCGCGCCACCGCGTGGGCCTCGCCGTCCCGGGCGCGGGCGACGAGGCCGGGGACGTCGACCGCCCGCCGTCCGCGGCGGGCGGCCGGTGCCGCTGTCGGGTCGGGGCCCGACCCGGTCACGCCCGGGCGGGCACGTGCAGGACGAGCGCGTCGCCCTGCCCGCCACCGCCGCACAGGGCGGCCGCGCCGACGCCGCCGCCGCGACGGCCGAGCTCGAGGGCCAGGTGCAGCACGATCCGCGCGCCGCTCATGCCGATCGGGTGGCCCAGGGCGATCGCGCCGCCGTTGGGGTTGACCTTCTCCGGGTCGATGCCCAGCTCGCGGGTGGAGACGATGCCGACCGCGGCGAAGGCCTCGTTCAGCTCGACCAGGTCCAGGTCCTTCGGGTCGATGCCCTCCCGGGCGCAGGCCTTGGCGATGGCCCGCGACGGTTGGCTCTGCAGCGTGGCGTCGGGGCCGGCGACCACGCCGTGCGCGCCGATCTCGGCCAGCGGGGTCAGCCCCAGCTCGGCGGCCTTGGCCGCGGACATCACCACCACCGCGCAGGCGCCGTCGGAGATCTGCGACGCCGACCCGGCGGTGATCGTGCCGTCCTTCGCGAAGGCGGGCTTGAGCTTCGACAGGCTGTCGGCGGTGGTGTCGGCGCGCACCCCCTCGTCCTCGCGGAACTCGATCGGGTCGCCCTTCCGCTGTGGGATGAGCACCGGGGTGACCTCGTCGTCGAACAGGCCGTTCTTCGCGGCGGCCGCGGCGCGCTGGTGGGAGGCGGCGGCGAAGGCGTCCTGCTCGGCGCGGGTCAGGTCGTAGCGGCCGTTGGACTGCTCGGTGAGCACACCCATCGCCACCTGGTCGAAGGTGTCCGACAGCCCGTCGTGGGCCATCGAGTCGATCAGCTTCGTGTCGCCGTACTTGGTGCCGGTGCGCGAGTTGGCCAGCAGGTGCGGCGCGGAGCTCATGGACTCCATGCCGCCGGCGACGACGATCTCGAACTCCCCGGCGCGGATCAGCTGGTCGGCCAGCGCGATCGCGTCCAGGCCGGACAGGCAGACCTTGTTGATCGTCAGGGACGGCACCGACATCGGGATGCCGGCGGCCACCGCGGCGGGGCGGGCCGGGTTCTGCCCGGCCCCGGCCTGCAGCACCTGCCCCATGATCACGTAGTCGACCTGGTCGCCGGCGATGCCGGCCCGTTCCAGCGCGGCCTTGATCGCGACGCCGCCGAGGTCGGCGGCCGAGAAGTCCTTGAGCGAACCGAGCAGCCGGCCCATCGGCGTGCGGGCGCCGCTCACGATGACGGAACGGGACATGGGGACCTCCACCACCGGCCGACCGGCCGGTGTCTCCAGAGCAGGCCGCGCGGACGGCGCGGCATCGGCTTCGGCCCAGGATAGGACGGCGGGAGGGCCCGGCGGCCGCCTCGACGCGGGACGTGACTCCCGTCACACGGAGGTGTCGTCTCAGACGTCTCTTCGGGAGGATGCTCGCGTGACGACACCGGACGCGGGCCTCCCCGCCGACCTGTTCACCACCATCGACCACGTCGGCATCGCCGTGCCCGACCTGCGCGAGGCGATCGCCTTCTACGAGTTGGCCTTCGGGATCACCTCGGTGCACGAGGAGGTGAACGAGGAGCAGGGCGTGCACGAGGCGATGCTGTCCGTCGGAGACGGCGACACGCGGATCCAGCTGCTCGCCCCGCTGACCCCCGACTCCACGATCGCCAAGTTCATCGGCCGGTCCGGCCCGGGCCTGCAGCAGCTGGCCTTCCGGGTGGACGACGTCGACGAGGCGAGCACGACGCTGCGCGAGCGCGGCCTGCGCCTGCTCTACGACACCCCGAGGCGCGGCACGGCCGGCAGCCGGATCAACTTCGTCCACCCCAAGGACGCCGGCGGGGTGCTCGTCGAGCTCGTCGAGCCGGCGCCCGAGGTCCACTGAGCGTCTCCGGACGCAGGGCTGCCACCCTCACTACTGGCCGGTAACGTCTGCGCCGCCGCACTGCTGGCACACCCCCGCCCGCGCCGCCCCCGACCGCAGCCGACGAAGACCCGGGAGACGCACGTGTTCGAGATCAGGGACGCCATCCTCGCCGACGAGCTGGACGCCGTGGCCGGGCTGCCGGTGCCGGAGTCCTACCGCGCCGTGCTGGTGCGCAAGGACGAGCAGACGATGTTCGAGGGCCTGCCCACCCAGGAGAAGGACCCGCGCAAGTCGCTGCACGTGGAGGAGGTGGCCACCCCGGAGCTGGGCCCGGGTGAGGCGATCGTGGCGGTGATGGCGTCGTCGGTGAACTACAACACCGTCTGGACGTCGATCTTCGAGCCGGTGTCGACCTTCGGGTTCCTCGAGCGCTACGGAAAGCTGCACGACCTGGCCCGCCGGCACGACCTGCCCTACCACGTGGTCGGCTCCGACCTGGCCGGCGTCGTGCTGCGGGTGGGGCCCGGGGTGCACCGGTGGTCGCCGGGCGACGAGGTGGTCGCGCACTGCCTGTCGGTCGAGCTGGAGGACCCGGCCGGGCACGACGACACGATGCTGGACCCGCAGCAGCGGATCTGGGGCTTCGAGACCAACTTCGGCGGCCTGGCCGAGCTGGCCCTGGTCAAGTCCAACCAGCTGATGCCCAAGCCGGCGCACCTGACCTGGGAGGAGGCCGCCGCCCCCGGTCTGGTCAACTCCACCGCCTACCGGCAGCTGGTCTCCCCCAACGGCGCGAACATGAAGCAGGGCGACGTGGTGCTGATCTGGGGCGCCTCGGGCGGGCTGGGCTCCTACGCCACCCAGATGGCGCTCAACGGCGGCGCGATCCCGGTCTGCGTGGTCTCCAGCCCGGAGAAGGCCGCGATCGTGCACTCGATGGGCGCCGAGCTGGTCATCGACCGCTCCGCGGAGGGCTACCGGTTCTGGAAGGACGAGGCCACCCAGGACCCGCGGGAGTGGCAGCGGTTCGGCAAGCGGATCCGCGAGCTGACCGGCGGCGACGACGTCGACATCGTCTTCGAGCACCCGGGCCGGGAGACCTTCGGAGCCAGCGTCTACGTGGCCAAGAAGGGCGGCACCATCGTCACCTGCGCCTCCACCAGCGGCTATCTGCACACCTACGACAACCGCTACCTGTGGATGAACCTCAAGCGGATCGTCGGGTCGCACTTCGCCAACTACAAGGAGGCGTGGGAGGCCAACCGGCTCATCGACCGCGGCCTGATCCACCCGACCCTGTCCAAGGTCTATCCGATGGCCGAGGTCGGCCAGGCCGCCTGCGACGTGAAGAACAACGCCCACCAGGGCAAGGTCGGCGTGCTGACCCTCGCCCCCGCCGGGGGCCTCGGCGTGAAGGACACCGAGAAGCGGGAGAAGCACCTCTCCGCGATCAACCGCTTCCGGGGCGTGTGACCACGCCGCCGGGCCGACCTCGCAGGCCCGGCCCGGCGGTCTCCGCGCCACCAGGGCGCATCCTGGCGGGGACGTGGCGTGTCCACCGGCCGGACTGGCACCCTGCGGGGAGTCCCCGGCAACACGCCCACCCCCCGCTGCCGACTCTGCGAGGATGACCGCATGACCGATCCCCGCCGCGACCTGCTGCCGATGCGCGAGGCCCAGCACTCGTTCGACGTCACGCTCCGGGGCTACGACCGCCACCAGGTGGCCGAGACGATCGAGCGGCTCGAGGCCGACATGCGCGTCGCCCTCGCCGACCGCGACGCGGCCGTGGCGCGCTCGGCCGACCTCGCCGGTCAGCTCTCGGCGATGCACGCGGAGATCGACGCGCTGCGTCGCAAGGCCGCGAACGCCGGGCCGGCGACCTTCGAGAACATGAGCGAGCGCATCTCGCACATGCTCCGGCTCGCCGAGGAGGAGGCCGCCGACATCCGGCAGGCCGCCGAGGCCGAGGCGCTGGCGCTGCGCGAGCAGACCGCCGCCGAGGAGCGGGCGATGCACGAGCGGCACGCGGCCGGCCGCGCCGAGGTCGAGCGCATGATCTCCGAGGCCCGGCACAACGCCGAGCAGATCGCCACCAAGGCCCAGATCCGCGCCGACGAGCTGGTCGGCAAGGCGCAGGAGAAGGTGGCCCGGCTCGACGCCGAGTCGCAGGCCAGGCGGGCGAAGGTCGAGGAGGACTTCGAGATCGCCCAGCGGGCGCGCCGGCAGGAGTCCGCGCAGCTGGAGCAGGACCGGGACCGCGCCTCGACGGAGGCGGCCCGCCAGCGGATCGCCGCGGCCGAGAAGCACGCCGCGCAGGTGGTGAGCGAGGCCGAGGCGGCCGCGGCGGCCATCCGCGCGGTGCGGGACGAGCTGACCGGCCGGCTCGCCGAGGCCCGCCGGGTGCTCGAGCAGCTCCCCGACCTCGGCGACCGTCCCGAGGCCCGGACGGGCCAGCGCCCGCCGGTGCCGCCGCAGACGGGCCAGCAGCCGGCCGTCCGCCCGCAGACGCCCCTGCAGAAGGCGCCGCAGCAGCAGGCACCCCAGCCGGTGGGGCCGCAGACCGCGCAGCAGCCCGCCGTCGGGCCGCAGCCCGCCGTCCGGCCCGCCACCACCGCACCGCAGCCGGCGGCGTCCCGCCCGGCCGTGGCCCCCGGCGCCGGGGACGGGGGGGGGGCCGCCGCCCCGCCGCCCCCCCCCCCCCCGGCGCAGTCGGGGCGCAGC
>NZ_JALPKQ010000050.1:0-33523 GCF_051383655.1 Geodermatophilus sp. CPCC 205761 | reverse complement strand
CGGGGCGCTCCGGCGCACCGGTGGCCGGCCGGCCGCGGCCGCGGCTGCCGCGGCGGCGGGTGCGCGGTGCGGCGCTGTCGGCGGTGGGGGTGGAGGGGTCGTGCGAGGTCATTCGGGCTTCCTGACGTCCGGTGTGGCTCCCGTCGGTCCCGGCGATCTCGAGCACGGGCGCACCTGCGCGGCAGGGCGGGCTCGCGTCGTCAGCGGGACGTCGGACAGCCGGGCGCACCTCGGTGGCGCAGCCTCAGCCCGACGTCGAGTCCTGCAGCTCCGGATGAGCGGAGGGCGGCGCCGGTATGTCCCACTCAACCAGATGCGGACCGCATCTGTGCCGTCACCCCGGGGAGTGTCCGGTCACACCGCACCGCGGTAGGTGCGGCGGTAGGTGCCCGGGGCGACGCCGATGCTGGCCCGCAGGTGCGAGCGCAGCGAGGCCGGGGTGCCGAACCCGGCGTCCGCGGCGACCCGGTCGATCGGCGCGTCGGTGGACTCCAGCAGCTGCCGGGCCAGGGCCAGCCGCTGCCCGGCCAGCCAGCGCAGCGGCGACATCCCGGTCTCCTCGCGGAACCGGCGGGTGAAGGTGCGCACGCTCATCCGCGCGTGCCGCGCCATGTCGGCCAGCGTGAGCGGCTCGGCCAGCCGCTCGGCCGCCCAGGCTCTCGTGGCCGCGGTGCCGGCGTCCCCGGCCTCGGGCAGCGTCCGCTCGACGAACTGCGACTGGCCGCCCTCCCGCCAGGGCGCGACGACGTTGCGCCGGGCGACGCGGTTGGCCACCTCGCTGCCGTGGTCGCGGCGGACCAGGTGCAGCAGCAGGTCGATGCCCGCGGCCACCCCGGCGGAGGTCAGCACGTCGCCGTCGTCGACGAAGAGGACGTCGGGGTCCAGGCGCACGGACGGGAAGTTCCGGCGGAACGCGTCCACGTCCCGCCAGTGGGTGGCGGCGGGACGACCGTCCAGCAGGCCCGCGGCGGCGAGGACCGACGACCCGGTGCAGATCGAGACCATGCGGGCGTGGCCGGCGGCGTCGCGCAGCGCGTCCCGGAGCTCCGGCGGGATGCGGCCCTCGCGCACCATCGGGCCGCCCATGATGCCGGGGACGACGACCGTTCCGGCGGTGCGGAGCACCGACCCGTCGTGGTCGGGCTGGACGCTGAACCCGTCCGCCGTCCGGACCGGCCGGCCGTCGAGGGTGGCGATCCGCACCCGGTAGAGCGGGCAGCCGTCGGCGTCCTCGGCCAGGCCGAGCAACCGGTACGGCAGCCCGAGCTCGAAGCCGACGACCCGGTCCACCGCGACGACGGCCACCTCGTGGGGCGACGCCTGAGTCATGGCCCGATCTTTTCACATGTTGGCCTCCGGGCCACTCGCTCCCGCCGATCCGCGTCCGCCATGCTGTTCGGCGTGACCGGAACCGCTCTGCCGCGCACGCACCGGATCCACCCCGCCTGGTGGGTCGCCGCGGTGACGTTCCTGGCCCTGGTCGGAGCGGCCGCCTTCCGCGCGGTGCCCGGCGTGCTCATCGACCCGCTGCGGGCGGAGTTCGGCTGGTCGGTGTCGACCATCTCCGCCGCGGTCGCGGTCAACATGGCGCTCTTCGGCCTGACCGCGCCGTTCGCCGCCGCGCTGATGGAGCGCTTCGGCATCCGCCGGGTCGTCGTGTGCGCGCTGCTGCTGACCGCGACCGGCAGCGGCCTGACCGTCTTCATGACCACCAGCTGGCAGCTGATCCTGCTGTGGGGCTTCCTCGTCGGCCTGGGTACCGGGTCGATGGCGCTGTCGCTGGTGGCCACGGTGACCGGCCGCTGGTTCGTGGCCCGCCGCGGCCTGGTCTCGGGCATCCTCACCGCCGGCGGTGCGACCGGGCAGCTGGTGTTCCTGCCGCTGGTCGCCTGGGCCGACGCGAACTGGGGCTGGCGCTCGGCCTCGCTGGGCACCACCGCGGCGGCACTCGCCGTCGTCCCCCTGGTGGCCTGGCGGCTGCGCGACCGGCCGCGCGACCTCGGCGTCACCCCCTACGGGGGAACGGCCGCCGACGACGTCGACCCGGTGCGCACCGGCGCGGCGCGGACGGCGCTGCGCGGCCTGGCCGAGGCGGCCCGCTCCCGGCCGTTCTGGCTGCTCGCCGGCGGGTTCTTCATCTGCGGGCTGTCCACCAACGGGCTGGTGCAGCCGCACTTCATCCCGGCCGCGCACGACCACGGCATGCCGGTGACCACGGCGGCCGGCCTGCTGGCCGTCGTGGGCATCTTCGACATCGCCGGGACGGTGTTCTCCGGCTGGCTCACCGACCGGGTCGACCCGCGGGTGCTGCTGCTGGCCTACTACGGGCTGCGCGGCTTCTCGCTGTTCCTGCTGCCGCCCCTGTTCGGGCCGGAGCTGCACGTCAGCATGATCGCGTTCATCGTGTTCTACGGCCTGGACTGGGTGGCCACGGTGCCGCCCACGCTGGCGCTGTGCCGGGAACACTTCGGGGCGCGGGCGCCGGTGGTGTTCGGCTGGGTGTTCGCCTCGCACCAGGTCGGCTCGGCGGTCGCGGCGTTCGGCGGCGGCGTGGTCCGCGACGTGACCGGCTCCTACGACCTGGCCTGGTTCGCGGCCGGGGCGCTGTGCCTGCTGGCCGCGGCCATGTCCCTCGCGATCCGCCGCAACCCGCCCCCGTCCGCCACTACCGCCCTGCCGACCGACCCTGAGGAGGCCGCGGCCGCCCAGGCCCACGGCTGACGGTCCGCTGGGGCAGAGATGGCCATCTCTGCCCCAGCTCACCGCGCCTCAGCCGGTGTGCTCGAGGGCGAGGCGCACCGTCTGGACCCGGATCGCGTCTCCGGCGAACACGAACGTGTCGACGCCCTCGGCCCGGGCCTTCTCGGCGACCGCCGACCACTCGATGAACAGGACGTCGCCCTCGAAGACCTGGGTGGGCACCGTCCAGTCCGCGTCGGGGATCTCGCCGAGCAGCGAGGTGAACAGCTGCCGGATGCCGTCCCTGCCCCGCACCACCTGGTCGGGGGTGATCAGCACGGCGTCCTCGGCGTAGTCCGCGAGAATCGCGTCGACGTCGCCGGCGCCGATCGCCTCGACGTGGTGCTGGAAGATCTCCTGCGGGGTGCGGGCCACGGCTCCTCCTGAGCGTCATCCGACGGGGGGACCGAGCATGCCCTCGACAGACGGCGCTGCACAGGCCCCGTGGTGGCAGGGCGCGGCGGCCGGGGCGAACAGGGCCGAGGACGTGACCGCCACCCCGCAGAGCAGGAGGGCGAACCCGACCGGACGGACCAGCGGCGCTCCCCGGCGTGCGGTCTTCTCGGCCACCATCACCGCGGTCAGGGCGAGCATCCACGCGAGGCTGCCGGTGCCCGTGGCGACCATCAGCAGCATCAGCGCCCAGCAGCAGCCCAGGCACCACAGCCCGGCCCGGAGGCCGAGCCGGCCCGCGCCGCGGAGCCCGCGGCGGTAGGACTGCCACAGGAACGACGCCGGTGACCGGCAGGTGGTCAGGCAGGCGTCCTTGAGCCGGCTGAACTGGTAGCCCCCCGCGAGCAGGAGCGCCGCGCCCAGGACCAGGCCGTCGCGGGCCGCGAGCCACGGCGACGCACCCACCAGCCGGTTCAGCGCCCAGCCGGCGGCCAGCGCCACCGGCGCGACGGCGACCCAGGCCCCCAGGTAGCCGGCGTAGAGGCCGGCGCGGGCGGGCCACGGGTGCGGCGTGCGTGCGCTGACCGCCGCGAACAGCCGCGCCAGCGGCACCAGGGTCGGGAGCATCATCGCGCCGACCATCACCGTCCACGCGGCCAGGGAGAGGGCCACGTCCGCCGGCCGGGGAGCGTCGCCCGGCGCGTGGCCGTGCCCGATCCCGGACCTGAGCACCAGCGCGAGCGTGCCGGCCCAGCACGCCCCGGCGACCCCCCACAGGAGGACGGCGGGGTCGTGCCGGACGCGGGTGGCGGGCGCCGTCCGCGACGCCGTCGTCATGCCGGGAGCTCAGCCGGAGAAGCGGAAGTGGCCCTGGATGGCGTTCCGGCCGGAGATGTCGAGGTCGGGCCGGCCGAGCATGCGTCCGGCCTGGCGGTACACGCTGGCCTTGCCGGGGAAGGCGGGGGAGCCCGGGATCGTGCTGAACACCGTCTCGTTCAGCGTGGTCGTCCGGCCGGTGGCGCCCTGGAACGGGGCCAGCTGGGCCTCCACGACGTTCCCGACCCGCAGCGTGCCCGCCCCCTCCTCGACGGTGAAGGTCAGCGGCGCGCGCTGGACCGAGACCACCTCACCGATCAGCGCGGCGAGGTCGGCGATCGGACCTCCCAGCTGCCCGGTGAAGACGTCGAGGAGCGCCTTCTCCTGCTCCTCGGTGCACCGGTCGTCGACGAAGAGGGCGACCTTCCAGTTCCCCGCGAGCACGTTGCCGGGGATGTGCGTCACCGATGCCAGACCCCGGTCGGACACGTCGACCCCGCGCACGGTGCCCGCGTCGATGTACCAGGCCAGCGCCGAGTCGCAGACGCCGCCGTCGGGGTCCTCGCCGACCCAGCACGGGCAGATGGCGGCGCACGTGCACACCTCCAGCAGGCGCCCCTCGATGGTGTAGGTCGTGGTCTCGGTGGTCGCGGTGGCGGTCATGCCGGTCCTCCCTCGTCGCGCCGCCGCCGTCGTCGCCGGCAGCGTGCCCGCAGGTGTACGGCCGCCGGGCCGGCGCCGGTATCGGGAGAACCATGTAGGGAGCCGCCTCAGCGGTCGGCCGCTCGGTCGTGCACAGCGGCCCAGGCGGCGATCTCGGCGCGGCTGCTCGCGCGCAGCTTCCGGATGATGTTGTGCACGTGGACCTCGGCGGTCTTCTCGGAGATGCCCAGCGCCCGGCCGATCTGCCGGTTGGTGCGGCCGCGACGGACCAGACCGGCCACCTCCCGCTCGCGACGGGTGATCCGGGTGCCCGCCGGCCCGACGGTCACGTGCCGGGCGTACCGGGCGCGGGTCGCCGCCGCCTCGCCGGCCCGGTCCAGCTGCTCGGCCGCGAACTCCCGGAGGCTCTCGAGCATCCCGAAGCGGGCGACGTCGCCCGCGCAGTCCTGGCGCCGGACCAGGTTCTTGTCCACCAGCGACGCGGTGGCCGGGACCGGGTCGGCGATCCCGCACACCCGCGCCGCGGCGTCGAGCGTCCAGGTCCCGGTGAAGACCGACAGCCGGCGGAACAGGGTGCGCTCCTCGGGGCCGAGCAGGTCGTGGCTCCAGGTCAGGGCGGCGCGCAGCGTCCGGTGCCGGGCGGGGACGTCCCGGGCGTCACTCGTCAGCACACCGAGCCGGTGGCGCAGCCGGAACAGCAGCTCCCCGGGGGTGAACAGCCGCAGGCGCGGAGCCGCCAGCTCCAGCGCCAGGGGCAGCCCGTCGAGCCGGGTGCAGATCCCGGCCAGCTCGGCGGCGTTGTCGACCGTGACGGCGAAGTCCGGCTGGGAGGTCCGGACCTGCTCGACCAGCATCGCGACGGCGGCCACCGCGGCCAGGCGCTCGGGGTCGGTGCCGTCGGCGCAGCCGGGCAGGGCCAGCGGGGCCACCGGGACCTCCCGCTCGACCCGGAGGTGCAGCCGCTCCCTGCTGGTCGCGAGCAGGTGCAGCCCCGGGGAGTCGGCCACGAGCTCCGCGAGCGCCGGCCCGGCGGCGAGCACGTGCTCGACGTTGTCCAGGACCACCAACAGGTCACGGTCGGCCGGGGACCGGTCGCCGTGGCGCAGGTCGGCGGCCGCGGCGACCTCGGCGGGAACCGCGGCCGGGTCCCGGACAGCGGTGAGGTCCAGGAAGACCACCCCGTCGCAGAACCGGCCCCGGGCGGTGGCCGCCGCGGCGACGGCCAGGCGCGTCTTGCCGACGCCGGGCGGTCCGGTCAGCGTCGTGAACCGGACGCCCGGCTCGGTCAGCAGCCGGACCAGGTCGGGGAGCTCGGCGTCCCGGCCCACGAGCGGCGTGGCGACGACGGGCAGCACGTCCCCCCGCCAGGGGGCGAGGTGCGGGGAGACGGCCACGGAGACCACCTCCGGAAGGGCGCCGGACCTGCAGCCACGGACATTGCAGCACCGCAGGCCGCGGTCGGGCAGGGCCTCCGGTCCCGCCGTCCTCCCGCCGGACGGCGGCCGACCCGGGCCGGCTCAGGGGGTGCCGACGAGTGCGGGGTCCACGCTGCGGCCGGCGATCAGGTCGGCGGCGCGCTCGGCGGCCATGAGCGTGGGCGCGGTGGTGTTGCCGCGCACCAGCGTCGGCATGACCGAGGCGTCGACCACCCGGAGCCCGTCCAGGCCGTGCACCCGCAGCTGCGGGTCGACCACCGCGTCGTCGTCGGCGGCCGGACCCATCCGGCAGGAGGACGCCGGGTGGCACAGCGACTCGACGGTGTCCCGCACCGCCCGGCGCAGCCCGTCCGGGGTCGCCACCGCGGCGCCCGGCGACCGCTCCTCCCCGAGGACGGCGGCCAGCGGCTGGGTCGCCCCGATCTCGCGGGCCTTCTCGACCCCGCACAGCAGCGCGTCGAGGTCCCGCTCGTCGGTGAGGTAGCCGGGGTCGATCGCCGGCGCCCACGTCGGGTCGGCCGAGCGGAGCCGCACCGTGCCGCGCGAGTGCACCCGCACCAGGACCGCGGCAGCGGTGAACGCGTCGACGTCGGGGTCGACCTCGGCCTGCCGCCAGTACTTCACCGGCAGGAAGTGGAACTGCAGGTCGGGGTCGGCGATCCCCGGCCGCGAGCGGGTGAACAGCCCGGCCTCGGCCAGGTTGGACGACAGCGGGCCGCGGCGGGCGGCGAACCAGCGGGCGTAGCCCGACGGCGACTCGCCGCGCAGCAGCGACCGGCCCGAGCGGGTGTGCCAGACGACCGGGACGAGCGGGTGGTCCCGCAGCCCGCTGCCGACCCCGGGCAGGTGGTGGACGACGTCGACGCCGACCTCGCGCAGGTGCGCGCCCGGGCCGATGCCCGAGAGCATCAGCAGCTGCGGCGAGTTGACCGCCCCGCCGGACAGGACGACCTCGGCGACGGCGTGCGCGGTGAGCGTGCGCCCGCCGCGGTGGTACTCCACGCCGGTGGCCCGTCCGCCGGAGACCAGCACGCGGGTGGCCAGCGCGCCGGTCCGCACCGTGAGGTTGGGCCGGCCCGCCGCCGGGTGCAGGTAGGCGTCGGCGGCCGACCAGCGCCGGCCGCGCCGCTGGGTCAGCTGGTACAGGCCGGCGCCCTCCTGACGGGCGCCGTTGAAGTCGTCGTTGCGCGGGTACCCCGCGGCGACCGCGGCCTGGACGGCGGCGCGCGACCACGGGTGCGGCGAGCGCGGGTCCTCCACCCGGAGCGGGCCGCCCATGCCGTGCCGGCCGTCGGCACCGCGGGCGTTGTCCTCCATCCGCCGGAACAGCGGGAGCACGTGCTCGTGGGACCACGACGGCTCGCCGGTCAGCTCCGCCCACTCGTCGTAGTCGGCGGCGGCGCCGCGGACGTAGATCATCGCGTTGATCGACGACGACCCGCCGATCAGCTTGCCCCGCGGCCAGAACAGCCGGCGCCCGCCGAGGCCCGGCTGCGGCTCGGTCGTGTAGTTCCAGTCCCGGCGGGTGCGCCACAGCTTGTGGAGCGCGGCCGGGAGGTGCACCTCCAGGACGTCGTCCGAGCCGCCGGCCTCCAGCAGCAGCACCCGCAGCGCCGGGTCCTCCGTGAGCCGCCCGGCCAGCACGCAGCCGGCCGAGCCCCCGCCGACGACGACGACGTCGAACTCCTCGCCGTCCTCCGCCGGGAAGGGGCCGGTGTGGCCACGTCGGCCCCTCACCGGTGGCGCCCGTGCACCAGCCCCATGACGCGGGCCAGCGCGTCGGCCGCGACGGCCGGCCGGCCGAAGCTCGTCAGGTCCACCGGCAGCCGACAACGCTGCCGGGTGATCGCCTTGGCGCGGGTGAACTCCCTGAGCCCGTCCGGGCCGTGGATCCGGCCGAAGCCGCTCTCGCCGACCCCGCCGAAGGGCAGCGCCGGCACCGAGGCGAAGGTGAGCACCGAGTTGACCGACGTCATGCCGGTGCGCATCCGCCGGGCCAGGTCCATCGCCCGCTCGCGGGACCGGGAGAACACCGCCCCGGCCAGGCCGTGCGCGCCGGCGTTGGTGCGCTCCAGCGCCTCCTCCGCGTCGCGCACCCGGGTGATGGTGAGGGTGGGTCCGAACGTCTCCTCGCACACCGCCGCGGAGGTCTCCGGGACGTCGAGGAGCACGGTCGGCGCCACGTAGCGGCCCTCGACGGTCCCGCCGGTGAGCACCCGCCCGCCGGCGGCGACGGCGTCCGCGACGTGCCGGCGGACGACGTCGGTCTGCGCCGGCATGGTCATCGGGCCGTACGCCGCCCCGTCGTCGGAGCCCGGCCGCAGCCCGCGCACCTTCTCGGCCACCTCGGCGACGAACGCGTCGTACACGCGGTCGGTGGCGTAGACCCGCTCGATGCCGATGCAGGTCTGGCCGGCGTTGCTCATCGCACCCCAGACGGCGGCGTCCGCGGCGGCGACCACGTCGGCGTCGTCGTCGACGATCATCGCGTCCTTGCCGCCGAGCTCCATGAGCACCGGGGTGAGGGTCTCGGCGCAGGCGGCCATGACCTTCCGGCCGGTCGGCGCCGAACCGGTGAAGGCCAGCTTGCCGACCCCCGCCCCGCACAGCGCGGCGCCGGTCTCCCCGTACCCGGTGACCACCTGCAGCGCGTCGGCGGCGTCGGGGACGGCGGCCCGCCAGGCGGCGGCCAGCCACGCTCCCACGGCCGGGGTGTGCTCCGACGGCTTGAACACCACGGCGTTCCCGGCGGCCAGGGCGTAGCCGATCGAGCCCATGGGCGTGAACACCGGGTAGTTCCAGGGGCCGATGACGCCGACGACGCCGAGCGGCTGGTACTCGACGGTCGCGGCGTGGTTGGCCGCCAGCAGGCCCGGGCGCACCCGGCGCGGGCCGAGCACCGTGCGCGCGTGCGCGCCGGCCCAGGCGAGGTGGTCGATGGCCAGGCTGATCTCGAGGATGGCGTCCGCGTGCGGCTTGCCGTTCTCCCGGTGCACCAGGTCGGCCAGCTCGTGCAGCCGGCGGGCGAGGTGGCCGCGGTAGGCGGCCAGCCGCTGCCGGCGGCCGTCGAAGCCGAGGGCCTCCCACCGCTGCGCGGCCGGGCGGGCGCGCTCGACGGTCGCCCGCACGGCGGCCTCGTCGTGCACCGGGAAGACCCCGACGACGGCGCCGGTGGCCGGGTCGGTCGACTCGAGGGTCTCCGTGTCCAGCTGCTGCGCGAGCACCATGGCCGGGAGGTTACGCACGGGTGGACGGGACCGCCGTCAGTCCTCGCCGCGGGCCACCCGGCCGGCCCAGCGGAGATCGGCCTTGCCGGCGGGGGAGCGGAGCACCTCCTCCACGAAGACCACCTCCCGCGGGCGCTTGTAGTCGGCCAGCTCCGCGCCGACGGCGGCGCGCACCTCGTCCGCGGTGAGCCGGGCGCCCTCGTCGAGGGCCACCACGGCGGTGATCCGCTGGCCGAAGCGCTCGTCGGGGACGCCCACCACGATCGCGTCGCGGACGGCGGGCAGGCGCAGGATGACCTGCTCCACCTCCTCGGGCTGCACCTTCTCGCCGCCGGTGTTGACCACCCGGCTGCCGCGGCCCTGGAAGACCAGCGTGCCGTCCGCCTCGAGGGTGGCCAGGTCGCCGGGGACCGACCAGCGGACGCCGTCGACGACCCGGAACGTGCCGCTGCTGGCCGCGGCGTCGCCGGAGTAGTGCACCTCCGGCGGCGCGGGGGCGGCCAGCACGCCGACCTCGCCCGACCCCGGGACGACGTCGCGCCCCCGGTCGTCGAGCAGCCGGGCGCCGGGCGCGAGCACGAACCGCGAGGTCGGCGTGAGCTCGCCGCGGCGGGTGAGCGACAGCGCGTACGGGCCGCCCTCCGACGCCACGACGACGTCGGTGATGTCGACGTCGGCGTGCCGCAGCAGGGCCGCCTTGTTCTCGGCGCTGAACACCGCGCCGACCGAGACCACGCGGCGCAGGCTGGACAGGTCGTACGGGTGCCCCGCCGCGACCGCCGCGTCCAGGGCGGCGACCAGCGGGCGGGCGAAGACGTCGCCCACGATGACCGCGTCGGTGACCCGGTGCCGGCCCACGGCGGCGGCCATCTCGCCGGGGTCGAAGGAGCGCGACGCCGGGAAGACGATGCGGCCGCCGGCGACCAGCGTGCCGAGGGTGGTGTAGATGCCGGTGCCGTGCATCAGCGGCGTCGGGGTGTAGGTGACCAGCCGGTCGGGCTCGGCGCGGGACTCGCCGACCCGCTCGGCCAGCTCGGCGCGGGTCCGGGGTGCGGGGACGCCGAACTTCGCGAACCCGTTGGGGACGCAGCTGACCGTGAACACCGTCGACTGCCGGGTGAGCACGCCCTTGGGCCGGCCGGTGGTGCCGCCGGTGTAGAGCAGCCAGTCGCCGTCCGGGCGGGCGGTGCGGGGCAGCGGCCCGCACCCGGCCAGGAGCTCCTCCAGCTCCTCGCCGACCGACTCGGCGCCCTCGGGGACCGGGCCCACCCGGACCAGCGCGGGCAGCCCGTCCGCGGCCTCGGCGACCACCGGGGCGGTCGACCCGTCGAAGACCAGGCCCGCAGCGCCGGCGTCGGAGAGCACGTGGGCCAGCTCCGCCGCGCGGTACCGGTAGTTGACGTTGAACGGCACCGCACCCAGCTTCGTGACCGCGTACACCGCCTCGACGTACTCGGGGCTGCTCCACAGCCCGATGCCGACCCGGGACCCGGCGGTCACGCCGCGCGCGGCCAGCGCGGCGGCCAGGCGGGCGGCGCGCTCGTCCAGGTCGGTCCAGGTGCGGGTCCGCTCGCCCTGGACGACGGCGACCGCGTCCCCCATCGCGTCGGCCACGGTCTCGAGGATGGTCGCCAGATTCTCCTCCATGCGAGGCAGACTACTGGCGATCGTCACCAACCTGCGTATCTTGTTTCCCACCTCCGTACGGGCGGTGGGATGGCTGCCGCCCGGCGGAGAGCGGGGTCGCCCGCGGTGCGGGGCCGACGTCCGCGCCCGATCGTCGAGGGAACGGCAGGAGTGGACCATGACGAGCCCGAGCGCGGGGAGCGTGCGGCCGTGACGGCGGCCGCCCTGACACCGCACGGCGACGAGGGGCTGCCCGGTCCCGCCACGGGCGATCCGCTGGCCCCCGCGGCGGTGCGCCCGCAGACCCACGTGCTCATGTTCTGCGGTGTCCACCTCATCGACCCGGACCTCGCCGTCCCGACCCTCGGGCTCATCGACGCGCTCGCCCGCGTCGGGATCGGGGAGCACGCCGCGCGGTCGACGGTGAGCCGGATGCTCCGCCGCGGCACGCTCGAGCGCCGCCGGCGGGGCAAGCGCATCTACCTCTCGCCCCCGCCGCGGGTGCGCGCCGAGCTCGCCGAGGGCGGCGAGCGGGCCTGGCGGTCCCCGGTGAACCGCACCTGGGACGGGCAGTGGACGCTGCTCGGGTTCTCCCTCCCCGAGAGCCGGCGGGCCGACCGTCACCTGCTCCGCTCCCGGCTGCAGTGGGCCGGCTTCGGGATGCTCCAGAACGGGCTGTGGGTCGCCCCCGGCAGGGTCGACGTCGAGGCCCTGCTGCAGAAGCTCGACGTCCTCGACCACCTCAAGGTCTTCCGCGCGCACGTCGCCGAGCCCACCCAGGTGCCCGACCTGATCGACGACGCGTGGGACGTGCCGACGATCGCCCGCGGCTACGAGCAGTTCCTCGAGCGCTGGGACCGCCCCGACCCCCTGCCGGACGCCCCCGACGACCTCGCCCGCCAGCTGTGGCTGCTCGGCGAGTGGACCCTGCTCGGCCGCCACGACCCGGGCCTGCCGGTCGAGTACCTGCCGGCCGACTGGCCGGCGGTGCGGGCCGAGCACGTCGCGCTGCGGTTGCGCACGCGTTACGAGGCGGGCGCGGCGGCCATCGCGGCCGGCCTCGTCGAGCGCCTCGGCGCCTGGGACGGCGACCCCGCCTGACGACGGCTCCGGGAGCATCGCAGCGAGGAACGAGCGAGGAGCGGACCGGAGCGCGGAGTCCGGCGCGAGTGCCCCCGCCTGACCGGCGCGGCCGGCTGCGTGACCCTTCCGTAATATCGGACCGCGCGTTGACGTCCGCCACGAAAGTGAATAACTTGCCGGTGGCGGCAGCTGCCGAGTGCGTGCCGCCCGTGTACCCCGTGTGCTCCCCAGCCACGCTCCCGAGAGGACTCCCATGCAGCTTTCCGGCAAGGTCGCCGTCGTCACCGGGGCCGGTCGCGGCCTCGGCCAGGCCTACGCCAAGGCGCTCGCCGCGGCCGGGGCCGCCGTCGTGGTCAACGACCTCGACGTCGACCTGGCGGAGGAGACCGTCCAGGCCATCAAGGGCGCCGGGGGCACCGCGGTCGCCGAGGGCTCGGCGATCGGTTCCACCGAGGCGGCCGAGGCCCTGGTCGCCAAGGCCGTCGAGGAGTTCGGCCGGCTGGACGTGATGGTGACCAACGCCGGCGTGCTGCGGGACCGCACGCTGCTGAAGATGGCCGACGAGGACTTCGACCTGGTCGTCGAGACGCACCTGCGCGGCACCTTCACCTGCGGCCGCGCCGCCGCCAAGCAGTTCAAGGAGCAGGGCGGCAACGGCCGGCTCATCCTCATCGGCTCCCCGGCCGGCCAGCGCGCCAGCTTCGGGCAGACCGGCTACACCGCCTCCAAGGCCGGCATCGTCGGTCTGGTCCGCACCTGGGCCGCCGAGCTCGAGCGCAGCGGCACCACGGTCAACGCCGTCATCCCGGTCGCCCTGACCCGCATGGTCGCCACCATCCCGGGCATGGCCGAGCTGGTCGAGATGGCCGACCGCGGCGAGCAGCTCCCGGCCGACGTCCGCGCCTCCGGCCTGGGCACCCCCGACGACGTCGCCGGGCTGATCGTCTTCCTCGCCTCCGACGCGGCCGCCGGCGTCACCGGCCAGGCGATCGGCGCCGGCGGCGACCGGATCGCGATCTGGTCGCACCCGACCGAGGCGCTCGTCGAGGTCCGCGAGGGCGGCTGGAGCGCCGACGCCCTCGCCGAGGCCTTCCCGACCACCTTCCAGCCGCACCTGCAGCCGTTCAAGCCGGACACGGTCCCCGGCGCCCCCGAGGGGAAGTGACCGGCATGGCGATCAACCTGGACGAGATCGTCGCCATCGACGTGCACACCCACGTGCACAAGTCGGTCCGGGGCGCCGTGCCGCGCACCGCCGGGGCCGAGGACATGGGGGAGTACTTCGGCATCGGCACGATGCCCGAGTACTCGCTGCCCGAGCTGGCCGAGTACTACCGCGAGCGCAAGATGGCCGCCGTCGCCTTCGGCGTCGACAGCGTCTCGCAGACCGGCGAGGACCCGGTGCCGACCAACGAGGAGGTGGCCGAGCTCGCCGCCGAGCACAGCGACGTCATCATCCCGTTCGCCAGCATCGACCCGGCCCGCGGCGCGGCCGGCGTCAAGGCCGCCCGCCGGCTGGCCACCGAGTACGGCGTCCGGGGCTTCAAGTTCCACCCCAACACGCAGGCGTTCTTCCCGAACGACCGGATGGCCTACCCGCTCTACGAGGTCATCGCCGAGCACCAGCTGGTGGCGCTGTTCCACACCGGCCAGACCGGTGTGGGCGCCGGTCAGCGGGCCGGCGGCGGCATCCGGCTGAAGTACTCGAACCCGATGCACATCGACGACGTCGCGGTCGACTTCCCCGACATGCCGATCATCCTGGCCCACCCCTCGTTCCCCTGGCAGGACGAGGCGCTGTCGGTGGCCACGCACAAGCCGCAGGTCCACATCGACCTCTCCGGGTGGTCGCCGAAGTACTTCCCGCCGCAGCTGGTGCAGTACGCCAACTCGCTGCTGAAGAACAAGGTGCTGTTCGGCTCGGACTTCCCGGTCATCACCCCCGAGCGCTGGATGAAGGACTTCGACGGCATCGCGATCAAGGACGAGGTCCGGCCGAAGATCCTCAAGGAGAACGCGGCGCGGCTGTTCGGGCTGACCGGCTCCGGGAACGGGGCGTGAACGAGAGCTTCGCGACCGTCCTCGAGACGGTCGGGGACCTCCGCCGCGACCGGCTCGCGGTCAGCCACGGCGACCGGACCCGCACCTGGGCCGAGCTCGACGAGCGGGCCGCCCGGCTGGCCGGGCACCTCGCCGCCCAGGGCATCGGGCCCGAGTCGCGGGTGGCGGTGGCCCTCTACAACGGCATCGAGTACCTGGAGAGCGTCTACGCGGTGCTCAAGCTCCGCGCGGTGCCGCTCAACGTCAACTACCGGTACCGGCGCGACGAGATCGTCTCGCTGCTGGAGGACGCGCAGGCCGAGGCGGTCGTCTTCGACGCCTCGCTGGCCGAGCGCTTCGGCGAGGCCCGGCCGGCCCTGCCGCGGCTGCGCACCCTCCTGCAGGTCGGCGACGGCGAGCTGCCGGAGTGGGCCGACGACTACGAGCAGGCCGTCACGGCGGCCGAGCCGGCGCCGCGCATCGAGCGCGGCAACGACCACTGGCTGATGTACACCGGCGGCACGACCGGCAAGCCCAAGGGGGTGCTCTCCCGGCACTCCGGGCTGTTCGCGACGTGCAGCGCCAACGGGCTGCTGCTGCTCGGCGAGAAGCTCCCGCAGAGCCTCGACGAGCTGCGGGCCACGCTGGAGCGGCTGGGTGTGGACCGCGACGCGATGGTGTGCCTGCCGGCGCCGCCGCTCATGCACGCGACCGGCATGTACACCACGTTCGGCGCGCTGCTGGCCGGCGGCCGCGTGGTCTACCTGGCGTCGAGGAGCTACGACCCCGACGAGCTGGCCGCCACGGTGCAGCGGGAGGGCGTCGACACCGTCTCGATCGTCGGCGACGTCTTCGCCCGGCCGCTGGCCGACGCGCTCGACGCCGCCGAGGCGGCCGGCCGCCCGTACGACCTGTCCAGCCTGAAGCTGATGATCAGCGTCGGCGTGACCTGGAGCGCCGACGTCAAGCAGCAGTTGCTGCGGCACGCCGACATGGTGTGCCGGGACCTGGTGGCCTCCTCGGAGGGCGGGCCCTACGCGGTCCAGGAGACCCGCCGCGGTGACCCCACCGAGACCGCGCGCTTCCAGCTCTTCCCGGGCGCGCAGGTCATCGACGAGTCGGGGCGGCCGATCACCCCGGGGTCGGGCGACATCGGGATGCTCGCCGCACCGGTCGACGAGCACATCCGCTACCAGGGCGACGACGCGGCGACCGCGGCGACGTTCCGCGAGATCGGCGGCCGGCGGTGGGTCGTCCCCGGCGACATGGCCAGCCTCGACGCCGACGGCACCGTGGTGTTCCACGGCCGCGGCAGCCGGGTGATCAACACCGGCGGCGAGAAGGTGTTCGCCGAGGAGGTCGAGCAGGTCCTGCTCACCCACCCCGCCGTCCGGGACGCCATGGTCGTCGGCACGCCCGACCCCCGGTGGGGCTCGCGGATCGTCGCCGTCGTGGCGCTGCGCCCGGGTACGGAGCTCACCGACGAGCAGGCCCGCGAGTACGTCGGCGAGCGGCTGGCCGACCACAAGCGGCCCCGGGAGCTGGTCGTCGTCGAGGAGCTCAAGCGCAGCCCGTCCGGCAAGGCCGATCTGACCTGGGCCCGGCACCTGGCCGAGTCCGCCGAGTAGTCCCGCACCACCCGTCCGGCAGTCCCCGCAGAACGAGGAGAACCCATGACCACCCCCATCACCGTCGACGGCGTCGAGGGCGTCAAGAGCATGGTCGGCAAGGAGGTCGGCCCCACCGACTGGGTCGAGGTGACCCAGGAGATGGTCAACCTCTTCGCCGACGCCACCGGTGACCACCAGTGGATCCACGTCGACGTCGAGCGCGCCAAGAAGGAGAGCCCGTTCGGCGGCCCGATCGCGCACGGCTTCCTGACCCTGTCGCTGATCCCGCGTTTCCTGCCGCAGCTGTACAAGTTCACCGGCTTCGGCATGGGCGTCAACTATGGCCTGGAGAAGGTGCGCTTCCCCTCCCCGGTGCCGGTGGGCGCCAAGCTGCGCGCCAAGGCCAGCATCGACGAGGTCACCGACATCAAGGGCGGCGTGCAGGTGCTGACCACCGTCACCTTCGAGGTCGAGGGCTCGCCCAAGCCGGCGTGCGTGGCGGCCAGCGTCGTCCGGCAGCTGGTCTGATGTCGGGCTCGCCGGCCGGGTCGGCCACGCTGCCGGCCCGGCTGGCGGCCCTCGACACCTGCGCGCTCTCCGACGCCCTCGACGGCTACGGGCGCGCCGGGGTCCTCTCCGGGGTGCGGCCGCTGTGGCCGGTGCCCCGGGTCGTCGTCGGCCGGGTCCGCACGCTGCGGGTCGGCCCCCGGGAGCCCGGGTCCGGACCCACCGTCCACCTCGGCACCCGGCTGATCGAGACCGCCGAACGCGGGGACGTCGTCCTCGTCGACGCCGGCGGCCGCACCGACGTCTCCTCCTGGGGCGGCATCCTCAGCACCGCCGCCACCCAGGCCGGGATCGCCGGCATCGTCATCGACGGCGCCTGCCGCGACATCGGCGAGAGCGAGCAGCTCGGGCTGCCGGTGTTCGGGAGGGCCGTCGTCCCCACCAGCGCCCGCGGCCGCATCGTGCAGCTGGGCATGGACGAGGAGATCACCGTCTGCGGCGTCCCGGCGCGGACCGGCGACCTGCTCGTCGCCGACGTGTGCGGCGCCGTCGTGGTGCCCGCGGACCTCGCCGAGCCGGTGGTCGAGCTCGCCGAGCGGATCGCCGCCCGCGAGCGCGACATGGTCGCCGCGGTGCGCTCCGGGCGCTCCGTCGTCGACGTCATGCACGACTCGCAGTTCCCCAGCCCCCGCTGACCCAGACCAGGAGCCCCATGAGTGCCCCGCTGCCCGTCTCCGAGTTCGCCGGGCTGCCCACGGCCGCGCTGTCCGACGCGATGGACCGCCTGGCCCTGCCCGCCGCCTGCCAGGGCGTCAAGCCGCTGGCGCCCGGGCAGCGGCTGCTCGGGCGGGCCTTCACCGTCCGGTACGTGGCCACCGGCCGGCCGCCTGGCACCGTGGGCGACTTCGTCGACGACGTCCCCCCGGGGGACGTCGTCGTGATCGACAACGGCGGCCGCGAGGACTGCACCGTCTGGGGGGACATCCTCACCGCGGTCGCCTCGCAGCGCGGCATCGCCGGCACCGTCATCGACGGCGTCTGCCGCGACGTGCACCGGGCCCGCGACATCGGCTACCCGGTCTACAGCCGGGGCTGGTTCATGCGCACCGGCAAGGACCGGGTGACCGTCTCCGACGTCGGCGCGCCGGTCAGCGTCGCCGGCATCCGGGTGCGCGCCGGCGACCTGCTCGTCGGCGACGACGACGGCGTGGTGGTCGTCCCGGTCGAGTACGAGCAGGAGGTGCTCGCGATCACCCGGGAGATCGAGGAGCGCGAGGGCGCCATCCTCGCCGCCGCCTTGGCCGGCAGCAGCCTGCGCGAGGCGCGTGCCGCGCAGGGCTACCACGAGCTGCAGCGCGCGAGCGAGAACCGGTGAGCGGCTGGAACGGAGACCTCGTCGCGCGGGCGGCGCACCTGGGCGCGTCCACCGTCCACGAGGCGGCCGGGCGGATCGGGGCGCTGCCCTCGTCGATCGGCGCCCTGTACCGTGAGCAGCCGCCGATCGCCGGCCCGGCCGCGACCGTGCTGTGCCCCGACGGGGACAACCTCTGGCTGCACCGCGCGATCTACGCCGCCGCCCCCGGCGAGGTGCTGGTCGCCGAGGTCGGCACGGGGGAGGACTTCGGCTACTGGGGCGAGATCATGGCCACCGCGGCCCAGGAGCGGGGCATCGCCGGCCTGGTCATCAGCGGCTGCGTGCGCGACGCGGTGCAGATGCAGCGGCTCGGCTTCCCGGTGTTCAGCACCGGCACCTGCATCCGCGGCACGGTCAAGGACCCGCTGCGACCGGGCGCTCTCGGCGGCCGGCTGCGCCTCGGCGACGTCCACGTCTCGCCCGGTGACCTCGTCGTCGGCGACGCCGACGGGGTGGTCGTCGTCCCGGCCGACCAGGCGGAGGCGGCCGTCACCGCCGGCGAGGCACGCGAGCGCGAGGAGGCCGGCGTGATGGCGCAGCTGCGCGCGGGTGCCACGACGCTGGAGCTCTTCGGCCTGCCGGGAGGCGCGCGATGAGACGGTCGATCGAGGTCGAGGGGCTGCACCACGGCGGGGTGCCGATCCCGATGGCCTGCCGGGTGGGGCCGCTGCTGGTCTCCAGCAGCGTGCTGGGCCAGGACCCGGTCACCGGGGACCTGCCCGACGACGTCGCCGCGCAGGTCGCCCTGGTCTTCGCCAACGTGCGGCGGGTGCTCGAGGCCGGCGGGGCGACCACCGACCACGTCGCCAAGCTGACGTTCCACGTGCGCGACCGCTCCGCCCGCGCCGCGATCGACGAGCACTGGCTCGCCATGTTCCCCGACCCGGCCGGCCGGCCGGCCCGGCACACCGTGCCCGGCGACCTGCCGCCGGCCTTCCACGTGCAGTGCGAGGTCATCGCCTACGTGACCGACGACCCCGGAACCGAGGAGACCCCGTGATCATCGACGCCCACGCCCACGTCGTCGCGCCGGAGGTGTTCTACGCCTACCGCGCCCAGCTGCTCGGCAGCGGCGGGTACCACCAGGACCCGCCGAAGATCACCGACGAGGCGCTGGCCCAGGCGGCCGCGGCCAACGTGGCGATCATGGACGGCGTCGGCACCGACGTGCAGTTCATCTCGCCGCGGCCGTTCCAGCAGATGCACTCGGCGAAGCCGGCCGAGATCGTGCACCGCTGGATCCGCGCGAACAACGACGTCATCGCGAGGTCGGTCGCGCTGCACCCGGACCGGCTGGCCGGGGTCGCGGGCCTGCCGCTGTGCGCCGGAGCGCCGGTGCAGTCCTGCCTCGACGAGCTGACCCGCGCCGTCGAGGACCTCGGCTTCATCGGCGTCAGCCTCAACCCCGACCCGTACGAGGGCACCGGCGGCGACACCCCGACCCTCGGCTCCGAGTTCTGGTACCCTCTGTGGGAGAAGCTGGTCGAGCTCGACGTGCCGGCCCTGATCCACTCCGCGGGCTGCTACAACGGCCGCGAGGTCTACAGCGACCACTTCATCACCGAGGAGTCGATCGCCGTCCTCTCGCTGATGCGCTCGCGGACGTTCCTCGACTTCCCCGACCTGAAGATCATCGTCGGCCACGGCGGCGGCTCGATCCCCTACCAGATCGGCCGCTGGCAGGCCGCCCGCCTCGCGCCGGGCCTGGGCAAGGACGCCCTCGAGGAGCGGTTCGAGGAGTCGCTGCGCCGGCTGTGGTTCGACACCGTGCTCTACAACCAGGCGTCGCTGGCCTACCTGTTCCAGACCGTGGGCGCCGACCGCTGCCTGTTCGGCACCGAGAAGCCGGGCAGCGGCTCGGTCACCGACCCGGCGACCGGGCGGCCGTTCGACGACCTCAAGCCGGTCATCGAGGGCATCGGGGCGCTGACCGACGCCGACCGCCGGGGGGTCTTCGAGGAGAACGCCCGGAAGGTGTTCAGCCGCTGGAAGGGTCCGCAGCCGGCATGACGGCGCTCGCCGCGGAGGAGCTCGCCGACCTGCGGGCGACCGTCTCCGGTGCGCTGGCCCCGGCCTGGGACGCGCCGCAGACCGCGGGCCGTCCCGAGGCCGGCGACACTGCGCTGCGGGCGGCCTGGGAGATCGCCGTCCGGCAGGGCTGGACCGAGCTCGGTGGCGAAGGTGCCCTCGACGCCCTGATCGCGGTCACCGGCGAGCTCGGCCGGCTGGCCTGCCCGCTGCCGCTCGCCGACGCCTACGTCGCGACCCGCCTGCTCGGCGGCGAGCTCGCCGAGTCGGTCGCCGAGGGGCGGATCCGGCCGGTCGTGGCCGCCGCGGAGTCGGTCTCCGGCGGCACGGTCCGGTTCGTCGAGGCGGCCGGAGCGGCGACGCACGTCCTGCTCCTCCCGGCGGGGGACGGCGATATCCGGCTGGCCCCGGTCGCCGCCGTCCGCCCCACCGCCGGGACGCCGGCGCCGGCCTGGTCCGACGTCGACGTGACACTGGAGGGTGCGGCGACCGTGCCCGTGACCGCCGGGGACGCCGGGGCCGCCCGCACGGTGCTCCGGCTGGCCCTGGCCGCGCGGGCGTACGGCGCGGCGGCGCGCTCGGCGGACATGGCGCTCGAGCACGCGAACCTGCGGCACCAGTTCGGCCGCCCGATCGGCGCGTTCCAGGCGGTCTCGCACCGCTGCGTGAACGGCGCCATCGACGTCGCCGCCTTCGCCGCGCTGGCCGAGGAGGCCGTGCGGCTCGGCGTCGACGGGGACCCGGCCTGGGTGCTGGCCGCCGAGCTCGCCGTCGCGCACGCGGCGGCGACCGCGGCCCGGGTGCAGTTCGGGGCGCACCACACGCTCGCCGCCGTCGGGTACTTCGAGGAGCACGCGGCGCCGTGGCTGTTCCGCCGGGTGCACGCCGACGTCACCCGGCTGGCCGCCCTGCCGGCCGCCTCCGGGGAGCCGGCGGACCTGCTGCTGGAACCCGGCGCCGGCCTGCCGCCGCTCGACCTGGGGGAGCAGGCCGAGGCCGCGCGCGCCGAGGTGCGCGCCTTCGTCGCCGAGCGGGTGCCGGCCGGGCTCACCGGCGAGGACCCGGCCCTGCTCGACCTGCTGGCCGACGCCGGCTACCTCGCCCCGGGGCTGCCCGCCGAGTACGGCGGCCGCGGTGCCGACCCCGCCGAGCAGGTGGCGATCGGCGAGGAGCTCACCTACGCCGGGCTGGCGCGGCAGTCCCGCGTGGCGGCCGGGATGCTCGGCCCGTCGATCGCGGCGCACGGCAGTCCCGAGCAGCGGGCGCAGTTCCTGCCGCTGATCAGCCGCGGGCGGATGCCGTTCTACCTGGGCTACTCCGAGCCCGAGATCGGGTCCGACCTCGCCCACCTGCGCACCGGCGCGCGCCGGGACGGCGAGGACTGGGTGGTCAACGGGCAGAAGATGTGGGGGACAGGGGCGCACACGGCCGAGTGGATCTGGCTGGCCGCCCGCACCGACCCCGAGGCGCGCGCGCACGCGGGGATCACCGTGTTCTGCTTCCCGGTCGGGCTGCCCGGCTGGAGCATCCAGGAGCACCGGTCGCTGGGCGGGGAGATCTCCTGCTCCTCGTTCTTCGACGACGTGCGGGTACCGGACTCGGCCCGGATCGGCGAGCCGGGCGCGGGCTGGCGGGTGCTCACCGAGGCGCTGGCGCACGAGCGGATCCACATCGCCTCGGGAACGGCCCGGTTGCTCCGGCTGTTCGACGACCTGCTCGGCGTCCTGCGGGCCGACCCGGCGGCGACCGGGGAGCGGGGGTCCGCGGCCCGCGCGACCCTCACCGGGCTGGCGGTGCGGCTGCAGGCGGCCCGGGCACTGGTCGCGTCCAGCACGCGGCGGGCACTGCAGGCGGGCAGCGACCCCGCGGCTGCCGCCATGGCCAAGATCATCGGCAGCGAGCTCGAGGAGGACCTCGGCGTGGCGGTGCTCCAGCTGCTCGGCCCGGCCGCGGCGCTGGCCGACGGGCCCAACGCGGGGGCGCCGCAGACGTTCGAGGAGTCCCTGCGGCTGTCGATCATGATGGTGGTCTCGGGCGGGACCAACGACATCCAGCGCAACCTGGTCGCGCGGGCCCTCGGCCTGCCCCGCTGACGTCGTCCCGTGAGGGGCAGAGATGGCCATCTCTGCCCCTCAGGGGCCCTCGGGGTCAGTGGAGGTAGCCGCCGCCGTCGCAGACGATCGTCTGGCCGGTGATCATCCGGGCGTCCGGGCCGCAGAGGAACGAGACCAGGCCGGCGAGGTCCTCCGGCCGGACCCGCCGCCGGATCGCCTGCTGGGCCATCGTGCGGTCGAAGTCCTCCTCCGAGTTGTACTGCTCGGTGCCCGGGGTGGCGACCTGCCCGGGCATGACCGCGTTGACCGTCACCCCGGCCGGGCCGAGCTCCTTGGCCAGCACCCGGGTCATGCCGATGACCGCGCCCTTGCTCGCGACGTAGGCCAGCTGCCCGGGGCTGCCGGTGAAGAAGGTCCGCGAGGCGACGTTGACCACGCACCCCCGGTCGCTCGCGACCAGCCACGGGTGGGCTGCCTGGGTGGCCAGTGCGTACCCGACGGCGTTGACGGTCAGGTACCGGAGCAGCTCGTCCTTGCCCGATTCCAGGTACGGACGGCGCGGTGAGATCAGCCCGGCGTTGTTCACCAGGACGTCGACCCCGTCCGCCCGCTCGGCGACGTCGGTCATGGCGGCCTGCAGCTCGTCGGGCTCGGTGACGTCGCAGCGCACCCAGTCCGTCGTCGCGGCGTCGTCCGGCTCCACGACGTCGAGGACGGTGACCCGGTGGCCGTCGGCGCGCAGCCGCTCGGCCAGCGCCCGGCCGATGCCGCGGGCGCCGCCGGTGACGACGGCGGTCGCCGGGGTCACCACGTCAGGCGCAGCGGCAGGGCCTGCGGCCCGCGGTTGACGAAGCTCCGCAGGTAGTCGATGCCGTCGGGGTCGACCGCCAGCTCGATCCGCGTGGTGCTGCCCAGCAGGGCCTCCAGTGCCACCCTGCTCTCCAGCCGGGCGAGGATGTTGCCCAGGCAGGAGTGCACGCCCTTGCCGAAGGCCAGGTGCGCCGAGGGCGCCCGGCGGGCCAGGTCCAGCTCGTCCGGGCGCTCGACCAGGGCGGCGTCGCGGTTGCCCGAGCCGTACATCACCTGCACGCGGGAGCCGGCGGGGATCGGCACCCCGCCGACCTCGGTGTCGCGGGTGGTCATGCGGAACAGCCCCTGGATCGGGGACTCCAGCCGCAGCGACTCCTCGATGAAGTAGGAGAGCCGGGCCGGGTCGGTGCGCAACCGGTCGGCGAGCTCGGGGTCGCCGGCCAGCAGCACCATGCTGTTGCCGAGGTGGTCGGTCGTCGTCACGTTGCCGGCGATCAGCAGCTCCATGACGAACCGGGTCGAGTCGTGCCGGGGCAGCCCGGCGGTGCGCTCGGCGGCGGCGATCGTGTGGAGGATCGTGTCCTCCTCCTCGGCGGCCGCGGCGGCCTCCAGGGACGGCGCCAGCAGGTCGGCGAACTCCTTGGCGATGCGCACGATGTCGGCCGGGTCGGCGGCGTGGTTGCCCACCGTGGCGGCCAGTTCCTCCGACAGCCGGCGGAAGGAGGCGGTCTCCTCGTCCGGCACGCCCAGGACGGTGGTGATGACGGCGATCGGCAGCGGAACGGCGAACTCCGCCATGAAGTCGACCTCGGTCCGCCCGCGCATGTCCTCGACCAGGGCGGTGCACAGTTCCCGGATGCGCGGCTCGAACTTCGCCAGCCGGCTCGGCGTGAACGCGCGCTGCACGAGCCTGCGGCGCTCGGAGTGCTCCGGCTCGTCCGACAGCAGCAGGAACGGCACCCGCTTGGCCATCTCGCTGTCCGGCGGGATCGGCGGCGCGCCGATGGCGTTGCGCGAGCTGAAGGTCTCGTGGTCGCGGAGCACGGCGTCGATGTCGTCGGCGCGGGTCACCAGGTAGGCGTTGGCGGCCTCGACGAAGGTCACCCCGCGCTCGCGCAGCTCGGCGTAGCCGGGGAAGGGGCACCGCAGCGCCTCCGGCTCGAGCCTCGCGGCGGCGTCGATCAGCATGTGTCGTCCCCTTCCTCGGCCGGGCCCCGGTGCCCGTCGGCCGGGCCGTGCCCGGCGCCGCACGCGCCGGCGCACCGGCGGTGCCGGCCCGGCGGGCGATCGGTCGGAGACTTGCACTGTCCCTGCCTCCCGTCAAGGAAGCGACTCAAGAGACCGGAGCCACAGAAACGGGTGGTCCGACCGCCGTTCGCACGCGTCTGAGCTGCGAGTTTGTCGCCGAGAGCCCCCGCACCGGAGGCCCCGGATCGGCCACCGTCCTTGCGCCACGCGGAAACGTTTGTCGCATTCTTGACGGTGACCACCGTCACGCATACCTTCGCCATGCCCCCGCCGAACCCTGGCGGTGCTGGCGGAGACGACGCGGAGGAGCGAGATGACTGACCAGGTGGCCGCCCTCGAGGCGCGGATCGCGGAGCTGGAGAACCGGGTCGCCCGGGCCGAGGACATCGAGGCCATCCGGCGGCTCCAGTACACGTACGGCTACTACCTCGACAAGACGTACTACGAGGAGGTCGTCGATCTGTTCGCCGACGAGGGGGCGCGCGTGCACTTCCTGCACGGCGTCTTCCACGGCAAGGAGGGCGTCAAGCGCCTCTACACCGGCCGCTTCATGACCAAGTTCGCCGAGGGCCACAACGGGCCGCGCTACGGCCGCCTGCTCGACCACCCGCAGATGCAGGGGATCATCACGCTGTCGGAGGACGGGCAGTCCGCCAAGGCCCGCTTCCGCTCGGTGATGCAGGCCGGCACGCACGAGACCGTGCCCGGCTTCCGCCAGTGGTTCGAGGGCGGCATCTACGAGAACGAGTACGTCAAGCAGGACGGCGAGTGGCGGATCAGGGTCCTCAACATGCGGTCGTTCTGGCAGGGCGACTTCGACAAGGGCTGGTCGCGCTCCCCGGTCGAGTACGAGGGCTACCTGACCGAGACCTACCCGAACGACCCGCACGGTCCCGACGAGATCGTCGACGACTGGAAGATGTTCCCGCACACCGAGACGATGCCGTTCCACTACGTGCACCCGGTGACCGGCAAGCAGGTCCAGAACTGACCGCCGGCGACACGGATCCCAGGGAGCACTGATGGCCACCATCGTCGGGGCGATCGGCACCTCGCACAGCCCGATGCTGCTCACCAACCCCCGCCTCTGGCGGGAGCGGGCGGCCCAGGACCGCACCAACAAGGAGCTGCACGACACCTCCGGCCGGCACGTCACCTTCGACGAGCTGTCGGCCGCGGTGGGGGAGCGGTACGCCGACCAGCTCACCGACGAGGTGTGGGAGCAGCGCTACGCCGCCTGCGTGCAGGGCATGGACCGGCTCGCCGCCGACCTCACCGAGCTGCGGCCCGACGTCCTCGTGGTCATCGGTGACGACCAGGAGGAGGTCTTCGACGCGACCAACCAGCCGTCGATGGCCGTCTTCTGGGGCGACAGCTGGGAGACCGGGACGATGGAGGGCGCCCCGCCCGGGGAGTTCTTCGAGGCGGTCAAGACCGGCTACGCGATGGACGCCGTCCACAAGTTCGACGGCCACCCCCAGCTGGCCCTCGACGCCATCCGCGGCCTGGTGGCCCGCGAGTTCGACGTCGCCAGCATCGCCAGCACGCCGCCCGGCCACGGGTTCGGGCACGCCTACGGCTTCATCATCCAGCGGCTGCTCGGCGAGCGGACCGACGTCCCGGTCGTGCCGGTCATGCTGAACACCTACTACCCGCCCAACCAGCCGTCGGCGAAGCGCTGCTACGACTTCGGGGTGGCCCTCGGCGCGGCCATCGAGGCCTCACCGGTCGAGGCCCGGGTGGTGCTGGTGGCCTCCGGCGGGCTGTCGCACTTCGTCGTCGACGAGGAGCTGGACCGCCGCGTCCTCGACGGCATCGCCGACCGGGACGCCGGGTCGCTGCGGACCATCCCCGACGAGCTGCTCAACGCCGGCTCCTCGGAGATCCGCAACTGGGTCGCCGTCGCCGGCGCCATGCACGACCGCGCGGTCGCGTGGTCGGAGTACGCCCCGTGCTACCGCACGGCTGCGGGCACCGGCTGCGGCATGGGCTTCCTCCGGTGGCAGTGACCCGATGACCGGTGCGACGGCTGCCGCCACGCCGCGGCAGCAGGGAGACGGCGCGGCGCCGCTGCTGCGGGTGGAGGACGTCAGCGTCCGCTTCGGCGGCGTCGTCGCCCTCGACGGACTCTCCTTCGACGTGTCGCGGGGGAGCATCTGCGGGCTGATCGGACCCAACGGCGCCGGCAAGACGACGATGTTCAACGTCGTCAGCCGCGTGTACGAGGCGAGCTCCGGCCGGGTGCTGCTCGACGGCACCGACCTGCTCCGGCTGCCCGCGCACCGGATCGCCGAGGTGGGCGTGGCCCGCACGTTCCAGAACATCGCGCTGTTCCCGTCGATGACGGTGCTGGACAACATCACCGTCGGCGCGCACTCGCGAGGTTCGGGCGGCTGGGTGCGGTCGGCACTGCGGCTCGGCACCCGCCGCAACGACTCCGCCGCCCGCGCCGACGCGATGGCGCTGCTGGAGCGCCTGGGCCTGGCGGACCTCGCGCTGCGCCCGGTGGCCGGGCTGCCCTTCGGCACCATGAAGCGGATCGAGCTGGCCCGCGCCATGGCCGCCCGCCCGAAGCTGCTGCTGCTCGACGAGCCGGCCAACGGCCTCACCCACTCCGAGGTCGACGAGCTCGGCGCGGTGATCCGCGGCCTGCGCGACGACTTCGACCTGTCGGTCCTCCTGGTGGAGCACCACATGAAGATGGTGATGAGCGTCAGCGACCGGGTGACGGTGCTGAACTTCGGCCGGCGGATCGCCGACGGGACCCCGGCCCAGGTGCAGCGCGACCCGGCGGTCATCGAGGCCTACCTGGGCGGCGACGTCCACGACGCCGGGACGACGGGCGGGCGGCACCGTGGCTGAGCCGCTGCTGCAGCTGTCGGACGTGCACGCGGCCTACGGCGCCGTCGAGGTGCTCCGTGGACTCGACCTGACCGTCGGCGACGGCGAGGTCGTCGTCCTCCTCGGGGCCAACGGCGCGGGCAAGACGACCACGCTGCGCGCGATCTGCGGCATGGTCGGCACCCGCGGGTCGGTCCGGCTGGGCGGCACCGAGCTGACCGGGCGGCCGACCGAGTGGATCGTCCGGCAGGGCATCTCCCACGTGCCGCAGGGGCGCGGGGTCTTCGGCGTCCTGAGCGTCGAGGAGAACCTGCGGGTCGGGGCCTGGAACCGCCGGGACGCCAAGGGCATCGAGGCCGACATGGAGCGCTGGTACGGCGTCTTCCCCCGGCTGGCCGAGCGCCGCACCCAGCTGGCCGGCGGCATGAGCGGCGGTGAGCAGCAGATGCTCGCCATCGCCCGCGGGCTGATGGCCCGCCCGCGGCTGCTGCTGCTCGACGAGCCGTCGCTGGGGCTGGCCCAGATCATCACGCGCGAGCTGTTCGCCCAGCTCGAGACCATCAACCGCGAGGAGTCCGTCTCCATGCTCATCGTCGAGCAGAACGCCGAGCTCGCGCTGTCCTTCGCCTCCCGCGGGTACGTGCTCGAGTCCGGGTCCATCGTGCTGTCGGGCAGTGCCGACGAGGTCCGCGGCAACGAGGACATGCGCCGCGCCTACCTGGGCTACTGACGGGACCGCCGACGTGTCACCCAACATCGACAACCCCGCCTACCTGCTCACCCTGCTCACCGGCGGGCTCACCAACGGTGCGCTCTACGCGCTGGTCGCGCTGGCGATCGTGCTGGTCTACAAGACGACCAGCCACATCAACCTCGCCCAGGGCGAGATGGCCACGCTCGGCGCCTTCGCCGTCTTCGAGCTGATCCGGAACGGCGTGGACGTCTGGCCGGCGATCGCGATCGCGATGGTCCTGTCCTTCGCCTTCGGCGCCGGCCTGGAGCGGGGGCTGATCCGGCCGCTGGAGCGGCGCGGCATCTTCCCGGTCATCCTCGCCACGCTGGCGCTCTTCCTGATCATCAACGCAGGCGTCGCCATCATCTGGGGGACCCAGCCGGTAGCCCCGCCCCGGCCGTTCCCCGGTGGCATCGAGGACAAGATCGACGTCATCGGCGGCGCCCCGCCGTTCTTCGTCACCCACGTGTCGCTGGGGGTCCTGGGTGTCCTGGTCGCGCTCCTGCTCGGCCTCTGGCTGCTGCTGGAGAAGACCAAGCTGGGCCTGGGCTACCGGGCGGTCGCGGCCAACCGCGAGGCCGCCGAGGTCATGGGCATCCCGGTCGGCCGGATGTACATGTTCGGCTGGGGCATCGCCGCGGCGCTGGGCACGCTGGCCGCCGCTCTCGTCGCGGAGACCGCGGGCGCCCTGGACTTCAACTCGATGGGCGCGATCCTCATCTTCGGCCTGGCCGCGGCGACCCTGGGCGGCTTCGACAGCGTCCCGGGGGCGGCGGTGGGCGGCCTGGTGCTCGGGCTGGTCATGGCCTTCGTGCCCGGGCTGTTCACCGTCATCAAGGGCGACCTGAGCCTGGTCATCGCGCTGGTCGTCGTCCTCGTCGTCCTCCTGGTCCGGCCGCAGGGCCTGTTCGGGACCAAGACCCTGGAGCGGGTGTGAGCACCGCACGCGTCGTCCGCGAGGGCTCGCGGGCCCACCGCGTCTGGCAGGGGAGCGGCCTGCTGCTGGCCGTCCTCGTCGTCCTGGCCCTGCCGCTGCTGGCCGGCGACTTCCGGATCGGCCAGTTCAGCCTGGTGATCGCCTACGCGGTGGCGGTGCTGGGCCTCAACCTGGTCACCGGCTTCACCGGTCAGGTGTCCCTCGGTCACGGCGCCTTCTTCGGGATCGGCGCCTACACCACGGCGATCCTGGTGACCGACCACGGCTGGGCCTGGGCGGCGACCGTGCCGGTGGCCGCGCTGCTGGGCCTGGCGCTGGGCTTCGTCGTCGGCGTCCCGGCCCTGCGCCTGCACGGCCTCTACCTCGCGGTCATCACCCTCGCCGTCGGCGTCGCCTTCCCGGTCGTGGTCAGCCAGCCGGTCGGCATCGCGCTGGGCACCGGCGGCGTGGCGGGCAAGACCGTGCGGATCGCCTGGGACAAGCCGAGCTGGTTCGGCCTGGACGTCTCCGACCGCGGCTGGATGTTCCTCGTCATGGCGGCGATCGCCGGGGTGCTGTTCTGGCTGGCGACCGGTCTGGTCCGCAGCCGGGTCGGCCGGTCGATGGTCGCGCTGCGGGACAACGGGACCGCGGCGGCGATCTCGGGCGTCTGGCCGGCGGAGGTGAAGACGGTGGCGTTCGCCGTCAGCGCCCTGTTCGGCGCGATCGGCGGCTCGCTCTACCTGCTGACCACGCCGATCGTCAGCCCGACGACGGTGGGCTTCACGATCACCCTGCTGTTCATCACCGCGATGGTGCTGGGCGGCGCCGCCACCGTCTCCGGTGCCTGGATCGGCGGCCTGGCCATGGTCTTCCTGCCGTACTACACGGCGGAGTGGGCCGGCCAGATCCCGCTGTTGCGCGAGCTCACCGACCAGCCGGGGCTGTTCGCCAACGTGATCTACGGCGTCATCCTCATCGTCTTCATCTACTTCGTGCCCGCCGGCCTGGTGCCGCTGCTCACCCGGCTTCGCACCCGCTTCCTGGTGATCGTCCCGCCCGAGGCCGCGACGGTGGCGGGTTCCTCGGGCAGCGACACCACGCCGGGCGCGCCCGACGGCGGACTGGCCGGCCCGACGCCGGCCATCGGCGGGCCGCTGCGGCCCGCTGCCGAGCACCACCCGTCCCAGCACGACCCGTCCCCCGACCCCGGGCAGCCCGCCCGGGGTGTGCCCTCAGTCCGTGGCTCCGGCCAGGAGGAGAGAACTCGATGACGAGAACGTCCCGCTCGATGGCGCTGGCCAGCGCCGGCCTGCTGCTGTTGGGGGTCGCCGCCTGCGGGGACACCCGGAGCGAGGGCAGCTCCGGTGGCGGTGGCGGTGGGCAGACCAACGAGGAGGGCCAGTTCGTCGTGGACACCTCCGCCTGCCCGGAGGACGCCACGACCGAGCTGGCCGAGGGCGAGCCGATCCGGATCGGCACCAGCCAGCCGCTGAGCGGTCCGCTGGCCGTGGCCGGCGCGGCGAACGTCTCGGGCTTCAACGCCTACATCGAGAAGGTCAACGCCGACGGTGGCATCGACGGCCACCAGCTCGAGCTGGTGGTCAAGGACGACGCCTTCGACGCCGCCCGCGCGGTCACCAACGCGCAGGCCTTCGTCGGCGAGGAGGCCGTATTCGTCAACCTGTCGCAGATCGGCACCCCGCAGATCAGCGCCACGCAGCCGATCTACGAGCAGGCTTGCGTGCCGCAGCTGTGGTCCATCACCACCGGGGCGGCCTTCGCCGACCCGGAGGAGCACGAGTGGACGATCAACGGCATCCCGCCGGCGCCGGTGGAGGCCAAGGCCATCGTCGACTACATCGCCGAGCAGGTGCCGAACGGCACGGTCGCCGAGATCAAGGGCTCCGACGCGCTGGCCGAGGACTTCGGCACGGCCCTCCCGGCGCTCGCCGAGGAGGCCGGGCTGACCGTGCAGGAGGCGCAGACCATCCCGGCCGGATCGACCAACATCGACGCCCAGGTGTCGGCGGCGGTCGCCGGTGAGCCGGACGCCATCGTGCTCGAGGCGCTGCCCAACTACGCGCCGGGCTTCCTCACCGGCCTGGCCCGCGCCGGCTACGACGGCCTGGTCGTGCTGAACTCCTCGGCCAACGCGGCGGGGCAGTGGGTCACGCCGTCCGACCCGGCCGGCGAGGGCGCCGTCGTCCCGCTGTTCCGCAAGGACCCGACCGACCCGCGCTGGGCCGACGACCCGGCGGTGCAGGAGTACCTGGCCGACATGGAGGCCGCCGGCGAGTCGCAGGCGGCGCAGTTCGGCAACGCGCTCGACGGCTACAACTTCGCGGTGATGATGGTGCAGAACCTGCGCGACGCCGTCGAGCTGGAGGGTGGCCTGACCCGGGCGAACGTCATGAACGCCGCCTGGAACATGGACATGGAGCGGCCGCTCATGATCAACCCGCAGAACGTCACCAGCGGTCCGGAGGACCCGTACGCGGTGGAGTCCGGCGAGATGGGCGCCTACTCGGTGGAAACCGGCGGCTGGGAGTCGGTCGGCGAGTGGGACTACTCCGGCGAGAGCGCGGCGATCATCGGCCAGGGCTGACCCCGACGCACCCCTCACGGGGCCGTCGCCGGATCCTCCGGCGGCGGCCCCGTCGTCATCCCCGGGCTCACCTCGCGGGGACGAGGTCCTCCCGCTCCAGCGCCTCCCGGTCGGACTCGAGGACGTCGGCCGCGGCGACCACGATGTTCGGGTCCGGCCGGCCGACGACGGCCTCGTCCTTGCCCGCGTAGGGCAGTGAGCAGAGGACGTGGCGCAGCGCCTCCAGCCGGGCCCGCTTCTTGTCGTTGCTCTTGATCACCGTCCAGGGCGCGTGGTCGGTGTCGGTGACGGCGAAGATCGCCTCCTTGGCCGCCGTGTAGTCGTCCCACTTGTCCAGCGAGGCGAGGTCGGTGGGGGAGAGCTTCCACTGCCGGACCGGGTCGATCGCCCGGACGATGAAGCGGGTCCGCTGCTCGCGCCGGGACACCGAGAACCAGAACTTGACCAGGTGGATGCCGCTGTCGACGAGCATCCGCTCGAACTCGGGGCACTGGCGCATGAACCGCTCGTACTGCTCGTCGGTGCAGAAGCCCATCACCCGCTCGACGCCGGCGCGGTTGTACCAGGACCGGTCGAACAGCACGATCTCGCCCGCGGCGGGGAGGTGCGCGACGTAGCGCTGGAAGTACCACTGGGTCTGCTCGCGCTCCGAGGGCTTGTCCAGCGCGACCACCGTGGCGCCGCGCGGGTTGAGGTGCTCGGTGAAGCGCTTGATCGTGCCGCCCTTGCCGGCCGCGTCCCGGCCCTCGAAGAGGATCACCACCTGCTGGCCGGTGTCCTTCACCCAGCCCTGCAGCCGCAGCAGCTGGATCTGCAGCCTCCGCTTCTCCCGCTCGTACTCCCGGCGCGGCATCCGCTCGGCGTACGGATAGCCCTCCCGCCAGGTGTCCACGCGCCGGCCGTCGGGGCCGTACAGCTCGCCGTCGTCGTCCCAGTCCTCGTCGGACTGGTCGTCGGGGAGGGCCTTCAGCCGGTACCGGGAGACGTCGATCTCGCTCACGCAGGCTCCTCGCTGGCGCTCGTCGCCGCGTTCGCGGCGCTGCTGTGTCTTCTGGTGAGCTCGCAAGCTCGCTCACGCAGGTCCTGGTACCCGGCCACGGGGTGTCCTCAAGCCCCGCTGCCATGCTGACCGGCGTGTCCGACCCCTTCGACACCGCCGGGCTGCGCCGGCGGGTGCTCGCCGCCTGGACCGACTCGCCCGCCCGCTTCCGCGAGGACGCCAACGCCGAGGAGGACCTCGTGCGCGGCGGCTACCGGGACCGGCTGCTGGTCGAGCTCGCCCAGAACGCCGCCGACGCCGCCGCCCGCGCGGAGGTGCCCGGCCGGCTGCGGCTGGAGCTGGCGGTCGACGGGGCCGGTGGCGAGGTGCTGCGCGCGGCCAACACCGGCGCTCCGCTGGACGCCGCGGGGGTGGCCGGCCTGGCCTCGCTGCGCGCCTCGGCCAAGCGCGACGAGGCCGCGACCGTGGGCCGCTTCGGCGTCGGCTTCGCCGCCGTCCTCGCGGTGAGCGACGAGCCGGCGGTGCACTCGATCTCGGGCGGGGTCGCGTTCAGCGCGGCCCGCACCCGCGCCGAGGTGGCCGCGGTGCCCGCCCTCGGCGGCGAGCTGGCCCGCCGCGAGGGCGGGGTGCCGGTGCTGCGACTGCCCTGGCCGGCCGACGGGCGCCCGCCCGAGGGGTTCGCCACGGAGGTCGTGCTGCCGCTGCGGGCCGGCGCGCGGGCCGCCGTCCGGGCCGCTCTCGACGAGTTCGAGGCCGAGCTGCTGCTGGCGCTGCCCGGCCTGGCCGCGGTGGACGTCGTCGTCGACGGCGCGACCCGCTCGCTGGCCGTGCGGCACGGCGACGACGCGGCCGACCTCACCGACGGCGCCCGGACGACGACCTGGCGGCTGGCCCGGCGCTCCGGCGAGCTGGCGCCGGAGCTGCTCGCCGACCGGCCGGTGGAGGAGCGCGACCGTCGTGCCTACACCGTCACCTGGGCGGTGCCCCTCGACGACGACGGCTGCCCGGTGCCGCTGCCGCTGCCGCAGCGGGTGCACGGCCCGACGCCCAGCGACGAGCCGCTCACCCTGCCCGCCCGCCTGGTCGCCCCGTTCCCGCTGGGGCCCGACCGGCGGCACGTGCTGCCGGGGCCGGTGACCGACGCGCTGGTCGCCGTCGCGGCCGCGGCCTACGCCGACCTGCTCACCGGGCTCCCGGCCGACCGGGCGGTGCTCGCGCTCGTGCCCCGCGTCGGGCTGGCCGCCGCCGAGCTCGACGCGGCCCTGGGCACCGCGGCCCTGGCGCGGCTGCGCGACACCGCCTGGTTGCCGGTCGCCGGGGACGACCGCGAGCGCCGGCGACCGGACCGGGCCGCCGTGCTCACCGAGCCGAGCGAGGAGCGGGTCGCCGCGCTCGCCGACGTGCTGCCCGGCCTGCTCCCGGCCGACTGGTCCCGCCGCACCGACGCGCCGGCCCTCGCCGCGCTCGGCGTCCACCGGGTGAGCACCGCCGAGGCCGTCGAGGCGGTGCGCGGCGTCGACCGGCCGCCGGCGTGGTGGGCGCAGCTGTACGCGGCGCTGGACGGCATCGACCGGGAGGAGCTCGCCGCGCTGCCGGTTCCGCTGGCCGACGGCCGCACGGCGCACGGCCCGGCCGGGGTGCTGCTGCCCGACGAGGGGCTGCCGGTGGCGCGGCTCGGCGCGCTCGGGCTGCGGGTGGCCGCACCCGAGGCCGCGGCGCCGCCGGCCGCCC